>PMOH01000096.1 GCA_003161515.1 Deltaproteobacteria bacterium | reverse complement strand
TCTTGTCGGGACCGAGCTTGAAGATCGCGAAATGCAGCTGGGGCGCGTCCGGCGCCGCATCGCCGGTAGTGCCGACGTATCCGATCACATCGCCGCGCGCGACTGCCAACCCTTCGCGAAGCTCGTCCGGGTAACGATCCAGGTGCGCGTAGTAGTAGCAGTACAGTCCTTCGCGATCGAATTCATAAACGGTTAATCCTCCGCCGCGGCTGATGAAGACTTTTCGGATGATCCCGTCGGTGACCGCCCGAATCGGCGTGCCGCGAGGTCTCATTATGTCGATCGCCTCGTGACGATGCCCGTGATGAATCTCGTTGAACGAATCGTGGAGCTCCGTCGTCTTTAGAGAATCCAGCGGCGAGCCTATTTTTAGCGACGGACTTTCGGTCGCTACCGACGAGAGAAACGCCCAGATGCAAAGCGCCACGAGACCGAGTCTTTTTGAAAAAATGACATTGCTCACAAGTGCTTTTTTGACGTTCGGGACCATATCTATCCAGCAAACAAAGGTCCGCATCCAGGTGAAAGGGCAGACGAGGAAAAGGACCAAAAAATCGTGAAGTCAGAAAAAAGTTCAGAGAAATTTTTTCACAGATATGTCGCTAGGCCCGTTCTCAGGAGAGTGAAATCATGCTTCCTAGACGGCTTATATGAAGATAGATCAATCTAAAAGCCATATTTCCTAGTTTACTGGATTTCGACTCCTCTATCGGCACATTTTCTGCTTCCTGCTAGCAGCTCTTTTCTCGTGCATATACGTTTTGTGGCCGTGACGGGCCAGCATCGGGGAGATTTTTGGTGTCAGTCGTCCGTCGAGCAGGTGCAATACTTCATCTTCCGGTTCGGAGAAATCCGAGCCTCCTCCACTTCTCATTGCACCTAGCTCGTTTTTTCTTTTTTTGGGACGTAATCCTGCAGACAGTTTGGGAAGGAGTCTAACCAAGTGGAATCGAATGATCCGAACCGGATTCAGAGGGCGTCGGATGCGGGGGTGGCGGACAGCGCCGCAGTCTCTGGAAGCAAAACCAACGGCTCGAAATCCCGCCGAAACGGACACCAGGGATTCGACGAGGATTCGGATGAACGGCGTTTCAGAAGCCTGATCAGGGCGCTAAGAGCGGCTGAGCAAGGCGATTTTTCGGTCCGGCTCAAAGCCACGCACAAGGACAAGTTGCTCGATCAGCTGGCCGAGGGATTCAACGCGATCGTCGAGCGCAACGAAGCGATCACCAGCGAGATAATCCGGGTCGAAAAGGCTGTCCGCCGCGAGGGGCGAATGACCGAGCGCGCAACTGTCAGGGGCGCGGTTGGCGCATGGCGGGAAATCGAAGGCTCGATCAATTCGCTGATTGGCGGCCTCGTGCAGCCGACCACCGAGGTTGCCCGCGTTATCGGCGCGGTCGCGCAAGGCGACCTGAGCCAGAAAATGGCGCTCGAGATCGACGGGCAGCCGGTCAAAGGCGAGTTCCTGCGGATCGGGACCACGGTTAACGCGATGGTCGATCAGCTGAGCTCGTTCGCCGATGAGGTTACCCGCGTCGCCAAGGAAGTCGGCACCGACGGCAAACTCGGCGGCCAGGCGCAAGTCAAAGGCGTGTCGGGAACGTGGAAGGATTTGACCGACAACGTCAACGTGCTGGCGCGCAACCTGACTGACCAGGTCCGCAATATCGCAACTGTTACGACGGCGGTCGCCAACGGCGACTTGTCGCAGAAGATCACGGTCGATGTTAAGGGCGAAATCCTCGAACTGAAAAACACCATGAACACGATGGTGGATCAGCTGCGAGCGTTCTCCGCAGAAGTTACGCGCGTCGCGCGCGAAGTCGGCACCGAGGGAAAACTTGGCGGCCAGGCCGAAGTGAAAGGCGTGTCGGGCGTCTGGAAGGACCTGACCGACAACGTCAATTTCATGGCGTCGAACCTCACCACCCAGGTGCGCGGTATTGTCAAGGTCGTGACCGCGGTCGCCAACGGCGACCTGTCACAAAAACTGGTCGTCGATGCGCGCGGCGAGATCGCGGCACTGGCAGACACGATCAACGGTATGACCGCAACTCTCGGGCTGTTCGCCGAACAGGTTACCGACGTGGCGCGCACCGTCGGCGTCGAAGGAAAGCTGGGCGCTCAGGCGGAAGTCCCGGGCGTCGCGGGCACGTGGAAAGATTTGACCGACAACGTCAACCTGCTCGCGAACAATCTCACCGCGCAGGTCAGAAATATCGCGGAAGTCACCACCTCGATCGCCAAAGGCGACCTTTCAAAGAAGATCACGGTCGATGCGAAGGGCGAGATCCTCGAGCTGAAAGACACCATGAACACGATGGTGGATCAGCTCAATTCGTTCGCATCGGAAGTTACCCGCGTCGCGCGCGAAGTCGGCACCGAAGGGAAACTGGGCGGCCAGGCGGAAGTGCGCGGCGTCTCAGGCGTCTGGAAGGATCTGACCGACAACGTCAATTTCATNNGCGTCGAACCTCACCACCCAGGTCCGAGGTATCGTCAGAGTCATCACGGCGGTTGCTAACGGCGACCTTTCTCCAAAACTGGAAGTTGCCGCCAAGGGCGAGATCGCAGCCTTGGGCGACACGCTCAACAGCATGACGAAAACGCTGGCAATTTTTGCCGAGCAGGTCACCAGCGTCGCTAAAACCGTCGGCGTGGAAGGGAAGCTGGGCGCGCAAGCCGAAGTGCCCAACGTCGCAGGAACCTGGAAGGACTTGACCGACAACGTCAACCTGCTGGCGAATAATCTGACCGCTCAGGTCCGAAACATCGCCGAAGTCACAACCGCCGTCGCGATGGGCGATCTCTCGAAGAAAATTTCGGTCGATGCCAAGGGCGAAATCCTGCAGCTCAAGAACACCATGAACACGATGGTGGATCAGCTGCGGTCGTTCGCATCGGAAGTTACCCGCGTCGCCCGCGAAGTCGGCACCGACGGAAAACTCGGCGGACAAGCGGAAGTCGAAGGCGTCGAAGGCATCTGGAGGGACCTGACCCAAAACGTCAACGCGCTGGCCGGCAACCTTACCGACCAGGTCCGCGGTATCGTCAAGGTCGTTACCGCAGTCGCCAACGGCGACCTCTCGAAGAAAATCTCGGTCGACGTCAAAGGCGAGATCCTCGAAGTCAAGACTACCATCAACACGCTGGTCGATCAGCTGAATTCGTTCAGCGCCGAGGTTACCCGCGTCGCGCGCGAAGTCGGCACCGAGGGAAAGCTCGGCGGCCAGGCCGAAGTCAAAGGCGTTTCGGGCGTCTGGAAGGATTTGACCGACAACTTCAATTTCATGGCGTCGAACCTGACCACCCAGGTCCGCGGCATCGTCAAAGTCGTGACCGCAGTCGCCAACGGCGACCTGAAACAAAAACTGGTCGTCGATGCGCGCGGCGAGGTCGAAGCACTGGCCGTCACGATCAACAACATGACCGACACGCTCAGCACTTTCGCCGAGCAGGTCAGCACGGTGGCGCGCGAGGTCGGCGTCGAGGGAAAACTCGGCGGGCAGGCGCGCGTCCCCGGCGTCGCCGGCACGTGGAAGGATCTCACCGACAACGTCAATTTCATGGCGTCGAACCTCACGACGCAGGTCCGCGGAATCGTCAAAGTCGTGACCGCAGTCGCCAACGGCGACCTGACCCAGAAGCTGATCGGAGTGGAAGCGAAGGGCGAGATCGCGGCACTGGCGGACACAATCAACAGCATGACTGAGACCTTGAGTATTTTCGCCGACCAGGTCAGCACGGTGGCCCGCGAGGTCGGAATCGAAGGGAAACTGGGCGGTCAGGCCCGCGTGCCCGCGGCGGCTGGAACCTGGCGCGACTTGACCGACAACGTCAACCAACTTGCAGGTAACCTGACCACCCAAGTGCGCGCGATCTCGGACGTCGCCACCGCAGTTACCAAAGGCGACCTGACGCGATCGATTAAGGTCGAAGCGCTCGGCGAAGTCGCGGCGCTGTCGGACAACATCAACCAGATGATCGTGAACCTGAAGGAGACCACGCAAAAGAACCAGGAGCAGGACTGGCTCAAGACCAACCTCGCGAAATTTTCAAGCATGATGCAGGGCCAGAAAAACCTCGAGGCCGTTTCGCGAATGATCATGTCGGAGCTGACGCCGCTGGTCTCGGCGCATCAGGGCGCGTTCTTCATGATGGATATGGACGAAGGCGCGCCGATTCTCAAGCTGACCAACACCTATGCATATCGCGAGCGCAAAGGCGTCGCGAATCGATTCCATATCGGGGAGAGCCTGGTCGGGCAGTGTGCGCTCGAGAAAAAGAGCATCCTGGTGACTCACGCGCCGCACGACTACATCCACATCAGCTCGGGGCTCGGCGAGGCGCCGCCGCTCAACATCATCGTGTTGCCGATTCTGTTCGAGGGCGAGGTCAAGGCGGTGATCGAGTTGGCATCGTTCAACGTCTTCAGCTCGATCCATCAGATCTTCCTCGATCAGTTGAGCGAGAGCATCGGCGTCGTGCTCAACATGATCATAGCGAACATGCGCACCGAGGAGTTGCTGCAACAGTCGCAGAGCCTGACGCAGGAGTTGCAGAACCAGTCGAAAGAGCTGACTCATCAGCAGGACACCCTCAAGAACACCAACACCGCGCTCGAACGGCAGGCGCTGGAGCTCGAGGAAAAAGCCAAGCAGCTCGAGGAACAGAACACCAAGGTCGAGATCAAGAATCGCGAAGTCGAGCAGGCCAGAAAGTCGCTCGAAGAAAAGGCCGAGCAGCTCGCGCTGGTCTCGAAATACAAATCTGAGTTCCTCGCCAACATGTCGCACGAATTGCGCACGCCGTTGAACAGCCTGCTGATCCTCGCCAAGGTGCTGTCCGACAACAAGGAGGCGAATCTCAGCGAGAAACAGCTCGACTATGCGCGCACGATTTATTCGTCGGGCACCGACCTGTTGAAGTTGATCAGCGAAGTTCTCGACCTCTCGAAGGTTGAGGCGGGCAAGATGGCGATCGAGGTCCGTCAGCTTCAGACCACCGACCTGGTCGAATTCGCGGAGCGCAGTTTCCGCACGCTGGCCGAGGAAAAAGGACTGGGCTTCTCGATCGAGGTGGCGCCGGGCGTCGCGGAAGAGATTCGCACCGACCGCCAGCGGATCGAGCAGGTGCTGAGAAACCTGCTGGCCAATGCAATCAAGTTCACCGAGAGCGGGTCGGTAAAATTCCGGATGGAGATGACCGAATCGCGCCGCGACTTCGAGAGCGAAGCGCTCAAGGGCCCGGGCAAAATCCTGGCCCTGTCGGTAATCGACACTGGAATTGGAATTGCGAAGAATAAACAGCGCTTGATTTTCGAGGCGTTCCAGCAAGCCGACGGCAGCACCAGCCGCCGTTACGGTGGCACCGGTCTTGGCCTCTCGATCAGCCGCGAGATTGCACGCGCACTCGGCGGCGAGATCCACGTCGAGAGCGCTCCGGGTCAGGGCAGCACCTTTACGCTCTACATGCCGATCACCTACGGCAAGGGGATCGAGCTGTTCGGAGCGCGCGAGGACGACGCGGAGGCGCACGCGCGGCTGGTCGATCAAATCGAAGAAAAAGTGGCGCTGACGACCGGCGCAGTTCGCGACTTCCTGGCGGAGCCGGCGCTGCCAAGGCTATCGGCTGAAACCCTCGACAGCCTCAAGGGCAAGACCGTGCTGATCGTTGACGACGATCCGCGCAACATTTTCGCGGTCAGGACTCTGCTTGAAGGGCATGGGATGAAGACTCTATACGCGGAAAACGGCCGCGCCGGAATCTCGATGCTCGAGCATCACCCGGAAATCGACATCGCGCTCATCGACATCATGATGCCGGAAATGGACGGCTACGAAACCATGCGCCTGATTCGCGCGAATCCCGCCAAGCGATGGTTGCCGATGATCGCGGTGACGGCCAAGGCGCTCAAGGAAGATCGCGAGCGCTGCATGGCCGCGGGCGCGTCGGATTACCTGGCCAAGCCGATCGACGACGGGCAGCTGGTCGAACTGATTCGAATCTGGGCTGGAGGATCACCACTCCAGGCATCGGTGTAGTCAGGAATCTCAGTGCTTGAGTGGACGATCACGAGCATAGCGACGGTGATGAGGCTCGGATTACGGAAATGAAAACACAGCAGCTAGCGTCGCGTCCTGAGAGAATCCCGGCCGGCGCGGGAATGAAGGCCGCCATCCTGCTGGTGGACGATCGCCCGGCTAATCTGTTGGCGCTCGAGGCAATTCTCGATCCGCTCGACCAGCGGCTGGTGCGCGCCACCTCGGGCGAAGAAGCGCTGCAAAAAATGGAAGGCGAGGAATTCGCCGTTGTCCTGATGGATGTGCGGATGCCGGGAATGGACGGCCTCCGCACCGCCGAGGTGATCAGCCAGCGCGAGCGATCGGCGCGAGTTCCGATCATTTTTCTGACCGCGGTGCCGATTGGGAACGCCGACGTTGCCAGCGGCTACGCGCGGGGCGCTGTCGATTTTCTGCTCAAGCCGTTCGACCCTGAAATTCTGCGCTCGAAGGTGTCGGTCTTCGTGGATCTGCACCAGAAGGAGCAGATGATCAAGCGGCAGACCGGTCTGCTGCGTCAACGCGAGCGCGAGGCGTTCGAGCGCCGCAGCGAGCTGCGCTTTCGTTCGCTGATGGACGCGCTGCCGCAATCCGTGTGGGTCGCGCGCGCCGATCAGACTTTCTACTACTGGAACCAACGCGCGGTTGAGTATATCGGGATCGAGGCGACGATGGCGGTCCCGGCCGAACGCTTGTTTGAATTTGTTCATCCTGACGATCTGCCGACTCTCAAAGCGGAATGGGAACTTGCGACCGCCAACCAGCGCTCGGCCGAGATAAAGGCTCGTTTGCGCAGGCATAGCGACGGTGAGTACCGATGGTTCCTGATGCGCGCAGTACCGCAGCTCGACGAATCGGAAAAACTAACCGGATGGATCGTTGCGGCCACCGACATCGATACCGAACATGAGGCGTTGCAGGAAGCCGAAGCCGCGAACCGCATGAAAGAGGAATTCCTCGCGACCGTGTCGCACGAGCTGCGCAATCCGCTCAACGCGATCATGGGATGGGTTCATCTGATGCGCTCCGGAAAGCTCGACGCGCCCAAGTCGTCGAAGGCGCTCGAGACGATCGAACGCAACGTGCATCTGCAGACCGCGCTTATCGACGACATCCTCGACGTCTCACGGATCATGCGCGGCAAGATCAACTTGACGTTCCAACCGGTCCGAATGAACACCGTCGTCGATGCGGCGCTTGCGGCGGTGAGGCCGACGGCCGACGCCAAGGGCGTCACGCTCGAGTGCGAGGCGACGGCCGCGTCTGACGAAATCAGCGGCGACGCGGATCGACTGCAGCAGGTCGTTTGGAACTTGCTGTCGAATGCGATCAAGTTCACCCCGCGCGACGGCCGGGTCACGATTCGCACGGAACAGCATGATCACGAACTCAAGCTGACGGTAATCGATACCGGACAGGGAATTTCTCAGGATTTTCTGCCGCACGTGTTCGACCGCTTCAGCCAGGCCGATAGCGGCAGCACGCGCGCGCACGGCGGCTTGGGCCTTGGGCTGGCGATCGTGCGTCATCTGGTCGAACTCCACGCGGGCAAAGTCGAAGCCTCGAGCGACGGCGAGGGTCAAGGCGCAACCTTCTCGGTGAGGCTGCCGATCAGGAATACCAAAGCCGCACTCGCCGGCGATGCACGAGGTCAGACCGTCGCGCGTCCATTGCAGCTCGAAGGAATTTCGATACTGGTCGTGGACGACGAGCCTGATTCGCGCGAAGTGCTGGCCGAACTCCTACGGCAATTTGGCGCACAGACAAGGACCGCCGCGTCCGCCGAGGAAGCGCTCTCCGAGATTGCCCATCGCGCGCCACAGGTCCTGCTGAGCGACATCGGCATGCCGTCAATTGACGGCTTCGAGCTGGTCCGCAGAGTTCGCGAGCTCTTCCCGGATAGCGACATGCTCGCGATGGCGTTGACGGGGCTCGGCAGCGCGCACGATCGCAAACGGGCATTGGCCGAGGGCTTCCAGGTTTGCATGGTCAAGCCGGTGGAACCCGACCGGCTGGTGGAAGCGATAAAGCTGCTACTTCCGTCGATACAACCGTCAGCACACAACTAGTAACTCTCTTTCGATTGTTACTTAGTACCAAACGCCGGACTTAGACTCGGCACGCCATTAGGTATCTGTGGCGTAGTCGAGTTCCCGGTCGCATCGGTTGTGCCCGCGTTCGCCGCAGGACCCGAGGGCGAAGAATTCATAGAAGTTCCCGCGTTGGCGGAAGTTCCGTTAGCACCCGCGTTAACCGAGCCGCCGGACGAATTCATCGCGCTAACACCGGGATTGGTGGGAATGTCAGACCCTGCAGGACCCGGTACCGAACCGGCGACAGGAGCCGAAGCGCTAGCACCCATGCTGCTGCTGGCGCCCATGCTACTGCCGCTAGCACCGCCGCCAACGCTACCGCTGCCGCCGGCCGCACCAACTCCCGCGCTGGCAGATCCGCCGCCTGCCCCACCCGCGCCGCCCGCCCCTTGAGCGAAGGCATTCGACCCGAACGCAGCCATCGCGAGTGATAGCGCTCCGAGGACAATCGCAGGTATTTTTTTCTTCATAACTACAACTCCTTGAATTTCATTCAATATGAGTTTACGTCGGAAGGAACCTATATCGACTTCGCAAGTGGCGTGCCCTTTTTGATCCCGAATCCACACAATGCCCGCCGAAATTTTATCGTGCGCAAAATTTTCGCAGTTCCGGTTCTGACGGTTGATGAGCGTTCTTCCGCCTGGCTCCGAGTTGGGCATACGATCACGCGAGATGGCATGAGTGTTGCCGTTTCTTTTGAAAAATTCATCTCGACGGTGAGGCAAATGCCAGAACAGGAAACTCTCAGAAGGGCGCGCGAAGACGAGGCCGAAGGCAAAGCGCCGTCCGTCCAGGCGGGCGAATTTGTGCGCGAAGAAATTCATCATGTGCGCGAGGGAAAGCATGGCGCACGATCGGCCAAGCAGGCCATTGCGATCGGACTTTCCAAGGCGCGACGCGCCGGCGTGAAGTTGCCGCAACCCAATCCTGACACGACCAGCGCGAGCACCCGCCAAAAGGCCAAGGCCGACTCGGAACAGGGTCAGCATCCTCACAAGCCATCGCGCAAGCGCTCGCGCGCGGCGATAAACGCGCTCAAGAAAGAGGGACATGCGTCGGCTTCGTCCAAAGCACTTTCACGGCAGACGAAGTCCAGTGCGTCGAAGCGGACCAAAAAATCGCGCAGCATCTCCGCAAAAAAAGCTGCCAGGACGCGCGCCGCTCGTCCCTGATCGCGAGTCTTACTGACTCATCGCATCAGCCTGAAACATTTGCGGACTTCACCGACGAATGTTTCGGGCTGTTCGAAGGCGGCGAAATGTCCGCCCTTGGCCAGCTGGTTGAAGTACACGAGCTTCGAGAATCTCTTCTCGGCCCATCGCTTCGACGTGCGGAAGATTTCCTTGGGGAAGATCGAGCAGCCGACCGGGACCGTCACCGACTCCGTCAGCGTGCGGCGAAAACTTTCCCAGTACAGGCGCGCCGACGACGCGGCGTTGGCCGGCAACCAGTACAGCATGACGTTGTCGAGCAATTCGTCGCGGGTCAGCACCTTCTCCGGATGCCCGTCGCAGTCGGTCCATGACCAGAACTTTTCCAGGATCCAGGTAAGCTGCCCGGCAGGAGAATCAGTGAGCCCATAGCTAACGGTCTGCGGCCGCGTGCTCTGCTCCTTCGAGTACCCCGAGTCCCAATC
>PMOH01000421.1 GCA_003161515.1 Deltaproteobacteria bacterium | reverse complement strand
CCGTTCTATGGATCGCCGCTCAAGTCGATCCTGCGCATCGGCAAGGAATTTTATTCGGGTCTGAACCGTTACGAAGACTTTTACATCTACACCAATCGCGGCCTGGGCACGTTTTGGCTGAGAATTCGGATCAACTGCCCGCCGGAAGTGTCGCGCTTCTCGCTGACGACCCTCGTCGATGCGGCTCCCGCCGAGAAACCGGCTTCAACCCGGAAATTGCATCCGCTGAAGCGCGTCCGCCGGCGCCGAACGCCGCATCCCGTCACTCATCGACCGCATCGCAAGCACGTCTAGCGGAGTCTCCGCGATGCTCGATCTCGCGATCGTCGGCGCAACCGTAGTAGCGCCCTCGGGCGTCGCTCTCGCCGACGTTGGCGTCGTCGCGGGAAAAATCGCGAACATCGCGCCGCCGGGCGCGCTCGAACCTGCACGCCACACCGTCGATGCGCACGGTATGCTGCTGATTCCCGGCGCCGTCGACCCGCATACGCATCTCGATGCCGAGATGTTCTCGAGCCACACCATCGACGATTTCGAGTCGGGCACCGCTGCCGCGGCTGCCGGCGGCGTAACGACCATCGTCGATTATGCATTCCAGGCGCAAGGCGGTTCGCTCGCCGATGCGATCGAGAAGTGGAGCGCCAAGGCGCGCGGTCGCGCCATCATCGACTACGGCTTTCACGTCGCACTACTCGATCCGTCGCCCGAAGCAATCGCTGAAATTCCGCGCGTCGTCGGTCGCGGCGTCACCAGTATCAAGATCTTCATGATGCAGGGCTTCGAGGCTCGCGCGCGCGACTACTTGCGGGCATTCAAGATCGCGGGCGACAGCGGCGCGTTGCTGGCGATTCACGCCGAGGACGAGCACCTGATCGGATTTTGCACCGAGCGCCTGCTCGCCGCCGGTAAGCATGACGTGACGCACTTCGCCGCCAGCCGTCCTCCGCTGTCCGAGGCGGCAGCCGTCCGCCGCGCGCTCGCGATGACCGAGCTGTCGGCCGCGCCATCCTACTTCGTGCATTTGTCGAGCCGCGAAGCGGTTGATGAGGTGCGCTGCGCGCGTGCTCGCGGCCGTATGGTGCTGGCCGAGACGCGGCCCATTTATCTGTATCTGACCGAAGAACGGTTCCTCGAACCCAACGGCGCGAAGTACGTCGGTTATCCTCCACTGCGCAGCGCCGAGCATCGCGACGCGCTGTGGGAGGCGCTCGCGGACGGCACCATCGACGTCGTCGCGACCGACCATTGCAGTTGGACGCTCGAGCGCAAAATTTCCGCCGATCGCTTCACGCGGATGCCGCCGGGGATGTCCAATCTCGAGACTCTCGTGCCGATGCTTTATTCGGAGGGCGTCGCGAAGGGCCGCCTTTCGATTTCGCGATGGGTCGAGCTGACGTCCACCAACGCCGCGAAAATCTTCGGCATGTATCCGCGCAAGGGCGCGATCGTCGAAGGCGCCGATGCCGACCTCGTGATCTTCGATCCCAGCCGCAAAATCGTAGTCAACAGCCGCGAGATGCACTCGCGCGCCGACTACGATGTGTTTGAAGGATTCGAAGTCACCGGCTGGCCGAAGATGACAATCGCGCGCGGAGTTCCAATCGTCACCGATCGCAGAGTCGATTCCGCTGCCGGACGCGGTGAGTTCGTCGCGCGTGCGCGATTCTCCCCACGCTGGCGAAGCCAATAGCCTCACCGCTCGAACAAGCCGAGAATCGTATCATGGACGCAAAAACCGTCGCTCTCGCGGGCGGCTCAGGATTCATCGGTCGCGCGATCGCTCGGCGACTGGTCGCGGGTGGCGGGGTCAAGGTGCGTGTACTCACTCGCAATCCTGAAAAGGCGCGTGCGCAGCTCGATTTGCCCGGCGTCGAGTTTGTTTCCGCCGATATCGGACAGCCCGCGTCTCTCAAGGACGCGCTACTGGGCGTCAGCACGATCGTCGATGCGATCCAGTTCGACGGCTATCCGGTCGAAAATCCGTCCCGCGGCCTTACCTTCGAGCGAATCGACTATGGCGGCACGGTCGCGCTCATTGACGCCGCGAAGCAGGCCGGCGTGCAGCAGTTCATCTACGTAAGCGGCGCCGCTGCCGACGAGAACAGCACGCATCCCGGCTTTCGCGCCAAGGGCCGTGCCGAGCGCGCGATCCGCGAGTCGGGGCTGACGTACACGATCTTCCGCCCGTCGCTGGTGTACGGTCCCGAGGACAAAGTCGTAAACGGTCTCGCCAGCGCACTACGTTTCGCGCCGGTCTTCGGCGTGCCCGGCACCGGGCGGCAGAAAGTTCAGCCGGTGCTCGTCGATGATCTAGCGGCGTGCGTGATGCTCGCGGTGTCGGGGCGCGGCCGCAACGGAACGTACGAAATCGGCGGACCCGACCTGATGACGTTTGACGAGATGATGCAAATCATCATGGACGCGAGCGGCCATCGCCGCCCGCTCTTTCATATTCCAGAAGGAATCATGCGCGGCGTCGGCGGATTGCTCGAGAAATTGCCGAAGCCTCTACTGTCGCGCGACGCGGTCACGTTCGTCACGGCCGACAACGCGTGTGACATCAAGCCGCTGGTCGATGAGTTCGGAATAAATCTGACGCCGGCCCGCATCGGGATGGCGTATCTAGCGAAAAAATAGGCAGCCGCTAGAGTCGCCGCCAGCCTGAGCCTTCGTGTCCGAAGTGGAAAAGCTCGGGATGTGTTATTTCGGCGAGAATTTCGAGCGACTCCGCGATGCGCGGACCGGGCCGATTGAAATACTGATTGCCGTCGGCCATGAAGACCTGCCGCGCGCGCACCGCTTTTAGCCCATTCCACTCAGCGCGATTCGTCAGTGCGGGCAGGTCCTGCGCCGCGCGATCCATGCCGAAGCCGCATGGCGAAATCAAAATCACATCGGGATCTCTCGCGGCCAACTCGTCGAATTTCATCCACGGCGAATGCTCGCCCGCTTTGCCGAAGAGATTTTCTCCGCCTGCCATCTCGACCAGCGTCGGCATCCAGTTTCCCGCCGCCATCAGCGGATCGATCCACTCGATCGTGGCGACGCTCGGCCGCTTCGACGCGCCGCGCGCCTTGTCCGCAATCTTGCTGAGCCGCGCGCGCAACTGCTCGACGACTTCCGTCCCGCGCGCCCGCGCGTCGAGCGCATCCGCGACTCGCTGCATGTCGGTGAAGATGTC
>PMOH01000305.1 GCA_003161515.1 Deltaproteobacteria bacterium | reverse complement strand
TAGCCGTGAGCGCCGACGTGCAGAAGGTCGCGCGCGAACAGCGGAATCAAAACCGTGTACTGCATCCCGATTCCCATGTTGATCGCGACCAGTACGAGCAGCCAGAGGGTCGGGCGATGACGCCAGACATACGCGAGCCCGAGCCGCACCTGGCGCAGCATCGTGGCGCCGAATTCGCGACGCTCGCGGCGCGGCAACTCCATCTGGAACAGGCTCCAGATAACGGCGAGATAGCTGACGCCGTTGAGCATGAAGCAGCCGGTGACGCCAATCACGGCGATCGACAGACCAGCAATCGCCGGCCCGATCATCCGCGCGCCGTTGAAGATCATCGAGTTCATCGCGATCGCATTGGGCAGATCTTCGCGCCCCACCATCTCGACGACAAACGCCTGCCGGCCCGGCATGTCGAATGAACTCACGAAACCGTTGAGCGCGGCGAGGACGATCACGTACTCGACTCTGACGAGGCCGGCCCAGGTCAGCGCTCCAAGCACGAACGCGCTGATCATCAATAATGTTTGTGCGCCGATTATGAGCCGTCGCCGATCGACGTGATCGACGACCACGCCGGCGAACAATGCGACCAGCACGATCGGCATGTAGCTGGCGAACGCGACCACGCCGAGCATCAGCGACGAGTTGGTGAGCTTCAGCACCAGCCACGCCTGCGCGACGGATTGCATCCAGGTGCCGATCAGCGAAATCAGCTGACCGACGAAGAAGAGCCTGAAGTTGCGATGCCGCAGCGCGCGGAACGCGGTCAGCCGTCCGCTCCAGCTGTCCCGCGCGGGGACGTCGCCGCCCGCCTCGTCGGCTTCGGCGGCTTCTATTTCAGGAACGGTGTCGATGATCGCTCTCCGTGAGCTGGAACCGTTTCACTTTGCCAGACCCGATCTTATCAATCGAGTGCCTTGCCGCGATCTCGCGTCTTTGCAACCCTTCACCACGTGACGAACGCGCTCCTGAAAGGAATCGAACTCCGCTACCTCGACGCCAGCGGCCAGTCGCGTGCACTCGCGCTCGACGCAGATGAGTCCAGCTCGGTCCGCGATGGTTTGACCATCTCTGCGCATCTCGAGCACGCGATCGGCGGCACGATCGTGCGCGCGAGCGTCGTCAATCGTGGCGCCAACGCGATTCGACTCACATCTATGATCTTCGAAATCGCGACCGGCTTCGCGCCGTCGGCACCGGCGCGATTTTTCAAGCATGGATACCAGTCGTGGAGCGCGTCGGGCGGCCACGATGTGGGAGCATCGCAAACCCATCCGCGCGACACCGCGCACTTCATCACGCGCGTCAATCATCAAAGCGAAACGACTCGGCCGCCCGAATTCCCCGAGGCGCAGACGTCGGAACTCTTTACTATCGTTGACAGTCGCGACGCCTCGGAACGCGTCCTTGCCGGATTCATCGGAGCCACGACTTCGTTCTCGACGCTCACCGTTTCGAGCCCGGAAAAAATAATCGCGCGCGCGATCCTCGATGATGTAACACTCGCGCCGGGCGCGCATCGCGAACTCGATCCGCTGTTCATCGCGGCGGCGGATGAATCCGCGGCACGCCTCGCCGCGCGATGGGCCGATGCGACCGGACGATGGATGAACGCGCGAGTCGGCGCGCCGTTCCAACGCGGATGGTGTTCCTGGTACCACTACTTTCACGCGATTACCGAAGACGCGCTGCGCGCCAATATCAAATCGCTCGAGGCGATGCGCTCGGAGTTTCCGATCGACGTAATCCAGCTCGACGACGGCTTCCAGTCGGCGCTGGGCGATTGGGATACCACCAACGAAAAATTTCCGAGTGGCCTGAAGAAAATTGCGGGCGAAATTCGCGCGGCAGGATTCAAAGCCGGCGTGTGGACCGCGCCGTTTCTCGCCGCGCGCGATTCGCGCCTGATGTCGGACCATCCCGACTGGTTCATCATGCGCGCCGAGAGCGGCGAGCCTGTTCGCGCCGGCCACAACCCGAACTGGACCACGAGCGACGACAAGTTCGCGTATGCGCTCGACTCAAGCAATCCGGCGTTTCGCGCGCATCTGCGCCATCTGTTCGCGAAACTCACCCGCGACTTCGGCTATTCGTATCTGAAACTCGATTTTCTCTACGCCGCCGCCGCGCCGGGCCGGCGTCACGATCCAAATCTCACGCGCGGCGAGACCCTGCGCCTCGGTCTCGAGGCGATTCGCGCCGGTGCTGGCGACGACTCGTTCATCCTCGGATGCGGCTGCCCGATTGGCCAAGCCGTCGGGGTCGTGAACGGCATGCGCATCGGGCCGGACGTTTCGCCGTTTTGGGGCTCGACCGCATCCGGAGCGGGCGACCCGTCAACCGTCTATGCGCTCGACGCGATCGTCGCGCGCAGCTTCATGCATAGGCGGCTGTGGCTGAACGATCCCGACTGCCTGATGCTTCGCGCACGCAAAACCCGCCTGACTGCCGACGAACGCGCCGCGCTGGCCGCGACCATCGTCGCTAGCGGCGGGATGCTGCTGATTTCCGACGACATGAGCCTGCTGGACGCCGAGGCGGGAAAATTGTTTCGCACGCTCGCAGAGATCAGCGCCAAGATCGATTCCAACGCGATGAGTGAACCGGTCCTCGCGCTGGATCTGATGACCACTGGCGACATCCGCGGCTTGATAACTGAGACGCCTGCAGGCGCGATCGCGATGATTCTTAATCGCGGCGACTCGTCCGCGCGCGTGCAAACCTCGGATCTCAATTTGGGCGCGGGAGAAATTGCGGCGCTCGATCTCGCGTTCGACGAGAAAATTGAAATATTCGATACGATCGATCTGCCGCCGCATTC
The DNA here is from genome assembly GCA_003161515.1 of Deltaproteobacteria bacterium. Lineage (GTDB taxonomy): Bacteria > Desulfobacterota > Binatia > Binatales > Binataceae > Binatus. The sequence goes on along the minus strand of PMOH01000305.1, from coordinate 3,908 downwards.
TGCGCGCATACTGCGGATCAAGCGGTAGCGCGCAGATCGACCACGCTGGCACCCGGGCCTGCATGCAGCACCGCTCGCCAATTTTTCGGCGTCGTTCCCGGATAATGCTTCGCGTAGTATCCGTGATCGATCGATTCAATCACTGCGTCGGCGTTTGATACGTCGCACAGCGCGACAATCGAGCCGCCGAAGCCTGCCCCGGTCAGACGTGCGCCGAGTGCGCCGCCGCGCCGCGCGCATTCTACGAGTGCGTCGAGGCGATGCGTGCTGCATTCGAAGTCATCCGCGAGACTTTGATGCGACGCATCCATCAACGTTCCCATTTCCTCGAGGCGTCCTGCTTCGAGCACTGTCGCCGCTCGAATCACGCGCTCGGTTTCGGTCAATACGTGGCGGGCGCGTTTCAAAACTTCCAGCGGGCGAGTTGGATCGAGCGCGATTCGAGTCGGCCCTTGGCCAAGTAAGTCGGCATCGAGCGCATTCTGCATGACGCCGAGGATGTTGGCCGCATCTTTCAGATCCGCGCCGAGCTGCGCTGGCGATGTGACCGCGAGCTTCTCGACAAGATCCGACGCGTTCCATCCGGGGAGCGCGCGTACAACGTCGCCGAGAATCGTCACACCGTCGAGTTTAAGCGCGCGGCCGAGGATTCGCGCCGCGAGAGAGCATTCGACGACGCGGCGGTTGTATTCCGCACGCACCGTCCCCGACTTGTCGGCGATCTGACGGCTATCGGCGACTACGAGCGCCGCGTTCGCCGGCATCTTAATCGCGCGCACGCGTAGCGGGTCGAACTCGATGAAGAGCGCGTGGTCGCGGCGGCCGAAGATCGAAGCTGCCTGATCCATCCCGCCGCCGTGCGTCCCGACGTAGCGTTCGCTGCGCGCGACCATCGTCGCGGCTTCGAGCGGATCGAGCTCGAGTTGGTTAACCGCCATGAAGGCCAATGCGGTCGAAACGGCCAGCGCGCTGGATGATGAGAGCCCGGCGGCCGGCGGCACACGGCCATCGACAACCATCGAAGCGCCGCGCAGAGCGTGCGCGGGGAAGTGATCGATCACACCTTGGATTGAGGCCTTTACGTAGTTGGCCCAATCGCCGGTTTCGTAAGGAGGAATCTTTCGTTCGATTGCGAAACGGCGGCCTTGCCACGCGGGGTCGGCGTTCGTCACATCGATCTCGCCGGTTGTGTTGGCGGCGGCGATGACGATTGTGGATCGATCGATTGCGACCGGCAGTACGGGCAGGCCGCTGTAGTCGGTGTGCTCGCCAATCAGGTTGACGCGGCCGGGCGCGCGGACCGCGACGATTTGAGCGCCGGCGTCCGCACCTATTCGATCGACGAGCCGTTCAGCGCGCGCTAACTCGTCTGAATCCCATCCGTCAGACAAAGTCATTGGCGTTTCCGTTTTGGCTTGAACCAGGCGCGGGCGGCTTCGAGATCTTCGGGGGTGCCGACGTCGCTCCAGAAACCGCGCATATCTAGCGCGCGCACGATACGGCCGTCGGCGATCATTTGCGCGATTGCACCTGGGAGTTCGAGCTCGCCGCGCGGCGACGGTTCGAGCCGCGCGAGGTAGTCGAAAATTAGCTGGCCGGCAGCGAAAAGTCCCGCGTTGTTCCATTCCGTTTTCGCGGTTCCTTGCGCCGGTTTTTCATCCAGCCGTTCGACTATCATTTGCGGAGTGACGTAAACGGCCGCGCCGCGGAACGGATCCTTGACCCGGTTCACCGCGAGCATCAGGTCGTACTCGTCGATGCGCGCGTGATGGATGAAGCGCGGGTAGTTCGCACGGTCCATCAGGATGTCGCCCCATCCGAAGACAAAGCGATTGTGGCCGCTGAGAAGCGCCTTCGCCGCGAGCATCGCGCCGCCGGTTCCGTTCAATTCCGGCTGCCTGACAGTCGTGATTCTGATTCCCGGATTTTCGCGCTCGTAGGTTTTCGCCCATTTTTCGATTTGCTCGGACAGGTAGCCGGTTACGACGATGAAATGCTTTAGTCCAGCGCCGACGAGCGCGTCGACGATATGCGAAATCAGTGGCGCACCGGCGATATCGAGGATTGGTTTGGGCGTATCCGCCGTCAGCGTGCCGAGGCGTTTTCCGTGGCCCGCCGCCAGTAATACTGCCGCAGTTATTTCAGCAGCCACGCCGCTCAAGATAGCATCGGGCATTCAAGGATGCTTGGCTGGCGGTATATAGTTGAGTAAGAGTTTAGCGAGAGCCGCAAAATGTTTGGTGAGATAAGCCCCCGCAAGAAAGCGCGCGCGCCGTTCATTTCGATCGAAGAAGCGCTCGAGGAGACTCGTCGCGGCCACATGATCATCCTGATGGATGACGAGCAGCGCGAGAACGAAGGCGACTTGTGCATGGCGGCCGAGAAGGCCACTCCCGAAGCGGTCAACTTTATGGCCAAGTTCGGGCGCGGGCTGATTTGCCTGCCGATGTCGGCGGAGCGAATCGATCGGCTCGGGCTCAGCATGATGATTGGCGACAACCAGGCGCCGCTCGGCACCGCGTTCACGACGGCGATTACCGCGCGGCGAGCGTCGGGATCGGGAATCTCGGCGCAGGATCGATCGACGACGATTCTGCAGGCGGTGCGCGAGGACGCCAGCGGCAGTGAGTTCATCACGCCCGGTTACGTCTATCCGCTGCGCGCGCGCGATGGCGGCGTGCTGGTGCGCACCGGGCAGACCGAGGGTGCGGTCGATCTCGCGCGCCTGGCGGGACTGAAGCCGGCCGGCGTCATCTGCGAGATTCTGAAAGAAGACGGCACGATGGCGCGACGCGACGACCTGGTCGAGTTTGCGAAAGTGCACGGGCTCAAGATTGTCACGGTCGCGGACATTATCGAATACCGATTGCGCAACGAGACGATGGTGCAGCGGATCGCGGAAGCGAAGCTGCCGACCGCATACGGAGAGTTCAGCGCGATCGTCTATCGGAACCTGGTCGATTACACCGAGCACCTGGTGCTGGTGATGGGCAAGGTCGATGCGAAAAAGCCGATTCTGGTGCGGGCGCATCGCGAGTACCTGCCCGGCGACGTGTTCGGATACTCGATTCGCAACACGCGCAACCTGCTGCGATCCGCGATGGAACGAATTTCGGCGGCGGGCGAAGGCGTGCTGCTGTATCTCAAGCGCGAGTCCAATGCGCTGGCGTCGGATTTCGACGGCGGGCATCCGGCGCGTCGCACGACTACGCGAGCCAACACGCCCGAGGCCGATTTCCGCGACTACGGAATCGGCGCACAGATCCTGCGCGACGTGGGCGTGCGCAAGATGATTATCATGTCGGACGCGACGCCGCGGCTGGCCAACCTGCCGGGTTACGGATTGGAAATCGTGGGGTCGGTCCCGCTTTCATCCAACGGCAAGCACACGGTCGCCGCCAAATAGATGTACCGTGCCCAGGAACCGTTTTCAGGAAAGATATGACTGGCAATTTCCGATCGTTTTTACGCGGTAGTCTACTGGCCGGAATTTTCTTCGGCGTATCTTTGCTCGCTGTCTCGCCAGCACATGCCGTCAAGGCAAACGATCTCGTCAAAATCAATTCGGCCACGATCGATCCTCCGCTGAAGGCCGGCGGTACCAGCACGCTCACAATCGCAGCCACGGTGATTCCGGATTGGCATGTCAATTCGGACAAGCCGTTCAGCGAAGATTACATCCCGACCAAGCTCGAGATCAGCGGCCCGGTCAGCGTGACCCCGGGAACGATCAAATATCCGCCGGCGGAGACAATGGCGCTCGATCCTGCGGCTGGCGGCGACAAGATTTCGGTATTCGGCGGCGATCTCAAGTTCGAGGTGCCGTTGAAGGCGGGCGCTGACTTCGCGCCGAAGCCGGGCGACGCGATCACAGTTACGATTGACTACCAGGGGTGCAACAACAACGA
>PMOH01000036.1 GCA_003161515.1 Deltaproteobacteria bacterium | reverse complement strand
AACTGGGTCAAGGTCGTGCAGCGGGTGCCGGTCAAGATTGTAATCGACGGACCCCGTCCCGAAGACAAGCCTCTGCGCCTCGGATTGTCAGTCGAAGTCGCAATCGATCTCGGCGATCGCAGCGGACCTCTACTCTCCTCGATGGTGCAGCAGCATTACGAGAAAGACGGCCAGACGCTCCCCAACGAGACGCTCATGATGGCGCCGGAATCGCCGTCGCCAGCCGAGCCCGCGCCAGACACCGGAACGCAGCAACACTTCATGAATCCGCTGCACTAGCCGCGCTCGACCTGACACCTAATGCTCGACCCTCGCGACATCGCGCAACGCCTCTCTGCCTATCTCGACGCGCCGATCGCGCGCTTGAGCATCCTTGCGAGCGGATGGGAAACGACGGTCTTCGAGTTCACGCTCGAAGCGGCGTCGAAGTCGTGCGCGTCCATTCCGGTCGGCATTCCGATGGTTTTGCGCTTCTACCAGGGCTCCGCCGCCGACGCCAAAGGCGCTCGCGAACACACGACGATCGATCGCCTGTTCGCCGCGGACTACCCCGTACCGCGCCCTTACGTCTTCGAGGCCGATCATCGCGCGCTCGGCGCACCGTTCCTGATCATGCAGCGGCTGGCGGGCGGTCCGCTGTTCGCCGTGCGCAGCTTTCCGAGCGCGTTCAAAACTTTCTCGATGGCTTTTTTTTCATTCGTCCGCACGCAGTCGCGGCTGCACAAATTGGATCCGGCCGGCGCGGGCCTGCGCGAGATTCCGCGCGCGTACGCTCCGATCGGCGACGCCGCCGCCGACTCGCCGCTGCTCGATCGAGTGCTCGCGATCATCGCCAATCGCGTCGAGACCGGCCCACTGCCCGGCCTGCGCGAGGCGCTCAATCTTGTCACCGAACGCGCGCCTAAATTTCGCCACAATCCGGATTCGCTCGTGCACATGGACTACCATCCGCGAAACGTGATGGTGCAGGGCGTGAGCGTGACCGGCGTGATCGATTGGGTGAATACCGACGTCGGCGATCGCCATCTCGACGCGGCGATGACGGCCGTTATTCTGTCGTCGTCGGCATTGGAGAACCCGCGGTGGATGCGCGACAACATCGCCGGCAACGGGCTGCGCGCGAGCTTCGCAGCGCTCTACCTGCCGCTCTACCATGCGATGGCTCCGATGGAGTTCGAGCGCTTCCGCTACTGCCAGGCGGTCGCTGCTCTGCTGCGGCTCTCGATGATGGGGATGATGCGCGCGCGCGGCCCGGAAGCCGTCGGCTTTCGCCGCGAGGCTATCGACGAAGTCACGCCCGGGGTGGTGAGATTGCTGAGCCGCTATGCCACGCGCAAGAGCGGCGCGTCGGTGCGCCTCGAGGCAGTCGCGCCGCAGCCGGCATGAGTCGCGCACGCGCGCCTATCGCATTCGGCCAAAAAAATCTGTAACTGATTGGTCATGCGAAAGTGCTATGCAACCGCGTTGGTGTTGATTAGCTGGTTCCTGATGCTGCCGCCGCCGGTATATCCGCCGGTAAAGGACGCGTCGGGCAGCTACAAGATGAACAGCTCGGCGCCGATGTCCCAATGGCTGACGTTCAAAACGCTCAAGTCCGAAGATGCGTGCAAGGCGAAATTGAAGAAAGTGCAGCCCTTCTACAAATGCGTTTCAAGCGACGACCCCGCGCTCAAGAAACACACTCCAGCCGCATCTGGCGCCCCTAGCATCTCGACGCTTTCCGGCGCCGCCGCCGGCCACATGCAGTAACGCCGACCGCTCACGCGCGAATCAGCTCGCGGAGCACGAACGGCAGGATCCCGCCGTGCCGGATGTACTCGACCTCCTCCGGCGTATCCGCGCGCATCGTCACCTCGAACTCTGTAGTCTTGCCACTGGCTTCCGCGCGCACCTTCAACGTCTGCCGCGGCTTGATTCCCGCTTTCAGTCCTGTGATCGAGAAGACTTCCTGCCCAGTGAGCCCGAGCTTCTGCCGATTCTCGCCGGCCTTGAACTCCAGCGCGAGCACGCCCATCCCGATCAGATTGCTGCGATGGATCCGTTCGAAGTTTTCCGCGATCACCGCGCGCACGCCGAGCAGTTGCACACCCTTGGCAGCCCAATCACGCGATGAGCCCGTGCCGTATTCCTTGCCCGCGATCACGATCAGCGGGACCCCATCCTTGCGGTAGCGCTCCGACGCATCGAAAATCGTCATCTTCTCGCCGTCCGGCTGATGCGCCGTGAAGCCGCCCTCGACGCCCGGCACCATCAGGTTCTTGAGCCGTATATTCGCGAGCGTCCCGCGCATCATCACTTCATGATTGCCGCGCCGCGCCCCGTACGAATTGAAATCCTTGGGTTGCACGCCATGCTCTATCAGGTACTTGCCCGCCGGGCTGTCCGCTCCAATCGATCCCGCCGGCGAAATATGATCGGTCGTCACCGAATCCAGGAACAGCCCGAGGATTCGCGCGTCGACGATGTCCTCGATCGGTTTCGGCGTCATCGTCAGGCCTTCGAAATAGGGCGGGTTATGCACATAGGTCGAACCCATGTCCCAGGCGTAGGCGGGGCCGGAGG
>PMOH01000387.1 GCA_003161515.1 Deltaproteobacteria bacterium | reverse complement strand
CAACAAAACTGGCGCACGCGCAATCGAGGGTTTCGACTCACAAGAAGGATCAGGAAATCGAATTGCTCAAGACGGAAGTCAGGCAACTCGAGCAGCGGGTCAACACGCTGGAGAGGCTGGACGAACGAGTGAAGGTCATCGACAGCAAACTCAAGACTCAGGAAGTGACCCAGAAGGTTCAGCTCAAGGCTCATGAAGCGACCCAGAAGGTTCAGAGGGAAATTCAGCTGGCGCAGTCCGATTTAGAGCGGAAAAAGTCCCTTGAAACACCGACCGTCACCGCAGATTCCAAGCGTGGCTTCGGGATCTGGTTGCCCGGGCCGCCGCCCGAACCCGGAGACCCTTATGAAAACTCTATCCTTTTCAAGGGGACCATTCAGGGCGATGGCCGGTTCTTCACCAGCGGCGACGACAAGAATATCAGCAGCACCTTCTATCTGAACAAAGTGCGCCCGATCCTCGCCGGGAGACTGTGGGATTACTACACCTTCTCTATCGTACCCGACTTCGGACAGGGCAAGGCCGTTCTGGAGGACGGATGGATTAGCGGCGGTTACGACCGATATGTGTTCCAGCTCGGCAAGTTCAAAGCGCCCGTGAACATGGAACGTTTGCAGTCCGATCCCCAGATAGAGTTCGTTCAACGCTCCGAGCTTCAAAACCTGGTCCCTAACCGCGACATCGGAGCCGAAATCTTTGGAGATTTTTTCTGCCAACGGTTGAGCTATAAGATCGCATTTATGAACGGAGTGGCGAACAACACGGCGTCGGTGGACTTCGACAACAACGATAGCAAGGACTTCATGGGACGCGTATTAATGACGCCATTCCAGTGCAATGATCACAAGACGAACTCCGAATGCAATGAACCCGCGTGGCTCCAGCAGCTTGGCATCGGCTTCGGCGGTACTTATGGCGATGAGCGCGGTTCCACGACCTCGGTTTACAAGACCTGGGGCCAGAGCACCTGGTTCTCGTACAACAAGGGGGTGACTGCGTCCGGTTTGCGCACGCATCTAGACCCGCAAATCTACTACTACTTCGACCGCTTTGGATTGATGGCCGAATACGCTCAGGACGAGCACTCGCTGAACTTGTTCAACAGTTTCGGGGCTGCTCCGCACAAAAGACTCATCAACCGGACCGATACCTTCACCGACACCGGTTACATGGCGCAGGCTTCCTTTCTCTTGACCCACGACAAGGCGAGTTTCGACGGGGTTAAGCCCAGCCAACCGTTCCGCAGCGGCGGCTGGGGCGCATGGGAGCTGGCGGCCAGAATAAGCAACAACGCCGCGCAAACCCGTCAGTTCCAACTCGGCTTCGCTAATCCCAGCGTATCCGCGAAGACTGCGACCGAGTTTGCGCTGGGCATAAACTGGTATTTGAACGATAACGTCAGGTGGTGGTTCGACTATGCGAACACCTACTTCGACGGTGGGGCCGGTACCGCGGCTGCACCCAGGGACCGGCCAAACGAAAGCGTCTTTGAGTCGCAGGTGCAAATCGCGTTCTGAGACTGTAGCCTGACTGTCACGCACGGGAAGTGACAAAATACTATGTGGCGAGTCTATGCTGCGGTTCACTCCGGAGGTGAATATTGACAGGATTCGCCTGGAATCTGAAAATCTTGGTGTCGCTCCCGATACCGCCCGCGACTTTTGAAAGCGATTACCAAAAATGAGGCTTTCATTCAAAAGTGAGGTTTTTGTGAAGTCACTTACAACGATATCCGAAATAAAGTTTGGCGGTCTGATAGTCCTTCTATCGGTGTCCCTATCCTTGGCTGCGTGTTCTTCGACACCTTTGACGGCGTGTTGTCCGACCTCACCCGCAACGTTTTCATCCGTTCAATCTAACGCTACGACACGAGCCGAAAACCTGGAGGTGCTTAAATCAGCGGAGTACCGTGACTATAGGAATGCGATGGTTTTTGAGGAAACCAATCCCGATCTGAGTAACTACTACGCTAAAAAGGGCTCGGAAGCCCACGCTCTAATAATCCAGATTGAAACTTCTCAGGCGAAAAAGGGTGAGAAGATGGCTGATGAAAGCCCTTCTGAAGCGACCGCTATCGATCAAGTGCTGGACGATAGCGAGTCTGCGAAGTACGACCACACGCCGCCGTTCCCGGCAAATGATATGGTCGGAGCCGTTCCTTGAGCGCAACGCAGCGAAAATTGCACAGTTTCGGGGGCGAGACTCTGACCCGTTAGCCGCCTTCGTGCGAGTCATCTTCGCCGAATCGCGCCGCAGTCGAGCCTGCCTCAGATAGCGCTCCGCTACAAGAGCGCCACTATTTGTGTTTCGTTGCTCTGAACTAGAAAACGTTTGACGTGAAATATCTTTCTGAAAACCTCAACGGCACAGCACCTTTTTCGGCCACTTCTCAAAGAATGACCGCTATTGCGCGCGCAGGATCCGGGATTCTTCGCGAAGCTCTGAATGACACAAGAAATAGACGACACAAGAAAGTTTGCGAGCGAGCGTCGTGGTGGAATCGCAGAACCCTCACCTACCGGCCGCAATGCGGCCGGCCTCCTCTCCCGTAGAGTAAGGGGCGAGGTATTGGAGCCGCGGCGGCCGGTCAAGAAAATGGTTCGATTCAATGGGGAAGTGCGATGAACTTTTAAGCCTGATGCAGACGGATTTTCCATGCTATGTCTCACGGTATGCGTCAGCGTTCCCATCCCCGCAATCAGACTCAGCCGAGAATCGGCCTACATCGAAACCGTCTCACCGGAAAAACAACTTTTGACGGAACGAAGCTACCGATGGTAGAGGAGCCAGCCCGAACCACTACATATGGTATGAATTGGCCATTCCGGAACCGGATCTGACAGGAGAATCGCAACAGCGAAGCACCATTTTCGACCACTTTTCAAAGAATGACCGCCAGTGCGCGCATCGGATCCGGGATTCTTCGCGGATCTCTGAATGACACAAGGACGGAATGAAGATCGAGCGTCACACACCTCGGTTGATCCGTGGTTGGGGGTGCGTCGGCTGGCGTCGAGAAAGATCCGGGGTCCCTCGGCGGAGCCTGCCCTGAGCGAAGTCGAACGGGCTCGGGATGACACAAGAAGCAGGCAACACGAAAAAGAACCTGGGAGCAAAATGGCGTCCTCGCCATTTTGCGATTGGTTACTAAGGTGCAGGGGTTACCCCTGCCGAAGGAAGTTTGAAACCCATCGCGGGTTTCAAATTTGATTGCGTGAATTCGCATCTGCGTGGTCTATAGGATCAGAAATCCTATCCGGCAGGAGAATCGTATGTCGTGGGACAAAGAAGTCGAGGAAATTCGGCGGCGCGTTGAGCTGGCGAAGGGGATGGGCGGGGCTGAGAACATCAAGCGGCAGCATGATGGGGGCAAGCTCACCGTCCGCGAGCGCATCGAGCGCCTGCTCGACGCGGGGACGTTTCACGAATACGGCGCGATGGCTGGGGCGCCGAAATACGAAGGCGAACTGCTCGCGTCGATCATGCCGGCGAACTTTGTCGGCGGCACCGGGCGTATCAATGGGCGGCGCGTCGTGGTCGGCGGTGACGACTTCACGGTCCGCGGCGGTGCGGCGGACGCAAATATTGGCAACAAACGTAGCTACGCGGAACTGATCGCGCATGAGCTGCATATCCCGATAATTCGTCTGGTCGATGGGACCGGCGGCGGTGGCAGTGTGAAGTCGTTCGAGACTGTTAAGCGGACTTACGTCCCGGCCAATCCGGATTTCGACGTGCTGGTGAAGTTGATGGGCGAAGTGCCGGTGGTCGCGGGATGCATGGGCTCGGTCGCGGGTATCGGCGCGGCGCGGGTGGCGGCATCGCATTTCTCGGTGATGGTGCGCGGGACCAGTCAGCTGTTCGTCGCGGGACCGCCGGTGGTCAGATGGGGCGTCGGCGAGGACCTGACCAAGGAAGAACTGGGCGGAGCTGAAATCCACGCGCACATGAGCGGCGCGGTGGACAACGAGGCCGACAGCGAGGACGACGCGCTCGCGCAGATTCGCCGCTTCCTGTCGTACCTGCCGCAGAGCGTGTGGCAAGCGCCGCCGCGAGCGACGCCCGACGACGATCCGGGCCGTCGCGAAGAAGAGTTGATCAGTATCGTGCCGCGCAATCGCCGCCACGGTTACGACGCGCGGCGAATTGTCGAGCTGGTGATGGATCGCGATTCATTTTTCGAGATGACGCCGTTCTTCGGCCCGTCGCTGGTGACGGGATTCGCGCGGCTCGACGGATTCCCGGTCGGCGTGATGGCGAACGATCCATTTTCGATTGGCGGATCCTTGGATGGGCCGGCGTCGGACAAGATGGTCAAGTTTATCGACCTTTGCGACACGTTCCATCTGCCGGTGGTGAATTTCGTCGATCAGCCGGGCTTCCTGATTGGGCGCGAGGCCGAGATGTCGGGGACGATTCGGCGCGGCGTGCGCGCGCTGTACGCGATGTTCCAGACGGCGACGCCGTTGGTCGCGATCATGGTGCGCAAGGCGTTCGGCGTCGCGGGCGCCGGTCACGGAATCACGACCGGGCTGAATCTGCGCTACGCGTGGCCGTCGGCGGATTGGGGGTCGCTGCCTATTGAGGGCGGAATCGAGGCGGCGTACAAGCGCGACCTGGCCGCGTCGAGCGATCCGGAGAAGTTGCGCAAGGAGCTCGAGGATAAATTCAACGCGATCCGTTCGCCGATGCGAACTGCGGAGGCGTTTGGCATCGAGGAGATTATCGATCCGCGCGACACGCGGCCGCTGCTGGTCGATTGGGTGCATCAGGCATACGAGATCGTTCCGACGCAGTTGGGGATACGCACGCGGACGATGCGTCCTTAGTGCAATCGACTAGCCAGCCGTGGCGCGGTCGGGTGCCGGCGCGGCGTGGGCGGGCTCTTCGACGGTGGCGTGGCCGCGTGAGAACGCCATCGCGACTATGTAGATTATCATTCCGCCCAGCGCGACTTTGACCCATTCGCCCCATCCGTAGTGGACCGCGACGTAGAGAGACAGCGGCGCCGAGATTGCGACCCACGCGCGCGCGACCAGTCCGAAGAAAGCCCATCCGGTGGCTTGCAGAGCGGGCGAGACGTCCTCGAGAGTTTCGGAGAACTGGGCAGCCCACGGCACGTAAGCGATTGCGAGGAAGCATCCCATGAGCGATGCGACCATCACCATCGTCGAGCGCGGAAGCTCGCTACCGAATCTTGGAATCCACCATGCCATCAGCAGCGCGGCGAGGATGCCGCCGAAGATGGCGATCGGTTTGCGCGTCTGCAGGCGATCGGACACGAGTCCCGTAATCACGAGCACGCCGAGATTCGTGAGCCAGAAGTATTCGTTGAGTCGGGCGGCTTCGGCGGGTGAGTAATGAAACGCCTCGGTGAACATCAACGGACCGAATGCCTGGATCGCGAAGTACAATGTGAGATTCGCGGTAATGCCGAAGACGAGCAGCCAGACTTCCGCGTGACTGAGCAGGCGGCGGAAGGCGTCTCCGGTGCTCGACGGAAGTTCGGAAGCGGCGGGCAGNNAGCGCCTGGATTTCAGTCTTCATGATCTGCATGCGCAGTTCGGGGCTGAGATCGCACAGCCACAACACGATCGGGATGTACATCGCGACCGCGAAGAAGCCCATGATCCAAATCTGCGATTGCCAGGTGTGGTAAATCGGCAGCGTCGCGCCGGCAACGAAGTTGGCGAGGAAGTTTGCGCCAACCGGGCCGATGGTCAGCAGGCCGAATGCGAGCGCGCGGCTGAGCCGCGGCGACATGTCGCGAATCAGTGCGGCGCCGGCTCCGGCAGTGAGGCCCGCGACGATTCCCATCAACAGCCGCAGAATTACGAAGGTCGTGATGTTGGTGATCAACACGTTCGTGAACAACAGGACGGTGACGCAGCCGAGACATACGTCGATGATAAGGACGCGGCCGTAGCGATCCGCGAGCGGGCCGCCGAAGAATGCGCTGATGCCCGAAATCAAAACTGTGAACGCGATGAACGCGCCGTAGGCAGTGTGGCTCATGTGCAGATACGGCAGCAGGATCGGCAGCAGCGGGGCGAGCTGGAAGTCGTACGCGCCGAGAATTGAGGCGAGCACCGTGAGAATCAGCAGCGCCCATCGATGGCGGCCGCGCGGATATTCAGTGAGCGTTCGAGCCGCGACAAAACTATTCATGCCGTTTCTCCAATAGGCAGACGCGGGCGCTGATTTAATTTCTCTACAACCAAGCAGCCCAAAAACACAAGGAGTTTTTTGAGTGCTGGTACATGCGAGCCGTGCCTGCTATCACGCTCGATCGAGGATCACTGGAGAATGGATATAAAGAGTCCGGCGGTGGGCAAGGTGCTGCGACTGTCGGTCGAGAGTGGCGCGCAAGTCGCGCGCGGCGACGAGTTGATGGTGATCGAGTCGATGAAAGTCGAGATACCGGTCAAGGCGCCGGCCAGCGGGCGCGTCACCGAGTTTCGGGTCAAGCCAGGCGATCAGATTCAGCGCAATGCTGTGCTCGCCGTGCTCGCGACGTGATTTCAGTCGGGGACGCGGTCGTGCGTGTTGCCCCATTTTTCCCAGAACGTCACTTGCAGTGCGGGCTTGCGATCGGGTCGCGCCCATCGACCCTTGGGATAACCCATCGGGATCAGCACGACGTTGGAGTATTCGGGCGGCACACCGAGCATCGCGTCGATTTCTTTGGCGAACATCGTATGCATCCCGGTAATCGAGGTGCCGAGTCCGTAGCCGCGCGCCGCGAGGCACAGGTTCTGAATCGCGGGATAAATCGCGCCCAACATCGGCTGCCCGGCGCGGGCGCGATCGGTATATTTTTTGACGCAAGCGAAGATCATCACGGGCACGTCGGCGATATGCTCGGCGAGATATTTCGCCGAGCGCAGGTTTCGCCCGCGCTGGCTCCCCGGATCGTTGGCGACGACTTCGCGCTCGGTCGGCGTGAACACTATTTCCCATGCCTTGCGATACCGTTCAGCGACAAATTCCTTGGTCGCGCGTTCCGTGACGACGATAAAAAACCACGGCTGCCGATTGTGCCCGCTCGGACCCATCGTGGCCGCTTCGATCACCTTTACGATGAGCCCCGGATCGACCGGGTCGGGCTTAAGCCGCCGCATCGAGCGCGTCGTGTAAATCGCTTCGTACAAATCGAAATCGTGATGGCCATGCATGAGCGCGAACCTATCAGTTTTCGGGTAGCGACTGGAAACTCGGTGCGCTAAGAATCGTGCAGGTTCTCCCGCGGAGGAAATCGTGCCTGAAATAATTCTCCATCAATACGCAACCTCGCCGTTCTCCGAAAAAATCCGCAAGATCTTTGCGCACAAGAAAATCAGCTGGCGCTCGGTCGAGCAGCCGGTGATTATGCCCAAGCCGAAACTGGTGCCGCTCACGGGCGGCTATCGGCGGATCCCGGTGCTCCAGATCGGTGCCGACGTCTGGTGCGATACGGGAATCATCATCAGGAAAATTGATGAGCTGAAACCCGATCCGACGATTTATCCCGGCGGTTTGACTGCGGCCGCGGACACGATGAATCAATGGGTCGACCGCCGGATGTTCTGGTCCACGACGCCGGTGATTTTCGAAAAACTTGGCGCGAAAGTGCCAAAAGAATTCATCGAGGACCGATCGAAGATGATGCAAGGCGCGAACTTCGGTGAGATTGCGCGAACCGCGCCCGATTCGCGAAACCAGTTGCGCGCATTTCTCGAAATCCTCGACCGCCAACTCGCATCTTCGGCGTTCCTCCTTGGCGATTCGTTCAGCCTCGCCGACGCCGCCTGCTTCCATCCGGTGTGGTTTCTGCGCGCAGAGCCGAGCGCGTTTGGCCTCGCGCAAAAGTTTCCGCATCTCATGCGCTGGTTCGAGCGTATCGACGCGATGGGTTACGGCGACGTGCGCCCGATGGATCCCGACGAAGCGCTGAAGATCGCGCACGACAGCACTCCCGCGACTGCCGAGAACGTCGATTCAAGAGATCCGAACGGACTCGAGGCCGGGACTCGCGTATCGATCACGCCCGACGACTACGGGTTCGATCCGGTGACTGGCAGAGTGGTCGTCAGCACGATTCACGAAATCGCAATCGAGCGCGAAGTTCCTGAGCTCGGCAAGATTGTGAATCATTTCCCAAAGATCGGCTTCCGAATCGCCGCAGCCTGACTGCCGTAGCCCGCGATCTCAGGTCGAGCACTCCCGCATTGCCGCGTGCAGCGACAGGGCCAAGTGCTGCCTATCGTGGACAAGCGAATACTCAGTTAGGCGCGGGCAATACTCAATAGGTAATTGACTGAATACTCATTATATAATTCGTTCGTATATATAATGAGAGTAGAGTGACTACTGGACGCGGGCCGAAGGGGGGTCTTCGCTTTGTCCAGGGGTTTCTCACCATGGATGCTCGCCGCCGCGGGAGGCTTGCTGATCGCAGCAGGTCTCGCGGTGGTTCTGTCTTCGCCGATGCGCGCGACGTCGCGATCGTCCGCCGTCAACCGCAATGCCCCCGGCGCGTTGCACGCCCGCGATCGGGTTGCGCGGGAGGCATTCTTCATCAGCCGGCGCGGGCTGAACTTTGGCATACCGCACCGCGCGTATCGCAAGGCGATCAGGCAAATGCGGATGCAGGAAGCGGAAGCCAGCCGCACATCGCAGATGACCGATTCGACGGCACCGGTTGCTTCATTCGCATGGAATGCGCTCGGTCCGATTCCGTTGCTCAACGAGATCCCCACCTTCGGCGGCGTCGCGCTGGGGACCGCTCTCACCGGCGTGACGGGACGAGTTACCGCCGTGGTTACCGACCCGACCGTATCCGGACGCATGTTCGTTGGTACCGGCGACGGCGGAGTCTGGATGCGCGCCAACGCGACGGCGGCCTTCGTTCCGATCTTCGACCTCGAGCCCACGCTGTCGGTTGGCGCGCTCGCGCTCGATGTCACCACCAGCCCGAATCCAACGCTCTACGTCGGCAGCGGCGAAGGCAACGGATCGTCCGATTCCTACTACGGCGAGGGCGTGTTCGTCTCGAGCAATCTCGGCGCGACCTGGACCCAACTCGGCGCCAGCCACTTCGCGCACGCGTCGATTGCTTCGATCGCAGTCGATACCACGCAGACGCCGCGAGTAATTTATGCGGCGGTGACCTACGGCTCGAGCGCGAACCGGGCGGACGCGTCGTGGGTCGCGGGTGATTTCAGTCAGAACGGCCTGTGGCGATCGGGCGACGGCGGCGAGTCGTGGATTTCATATCCCGCTGGAACCTTTGGCGCCTGCCCGTACTTCACCAGCGATCCTTGTCCAGCGGAGTCGGTGGTTATTGATCCCGCGTCGCCGACCTCGGTGCTGGTGTCGATTCTCGGCGTCGGCGTTTTCCGCTCTTCGAATTCCGGATTCAGCTGGACCCAGGCCAGCCTGCCCAACTTGAATGGTGGCGTCGGCCGCGCGAGCGTTGCTGCGGCGAACGGCGTCGCGTACGCGATTATCGGCGCGGCTGACGGTATCGAGTTCGCGGGATTCTACAAGTCGCCTGACGACGGCGTCACCTGGACGCAGGCGTCGGTGCCAAGCGCGGTGGTGGGCGTTACGACAATCGACGGCTCCAATTCGAGCAACTTTTCGCAATCGTTTTTCAACCAGACGCTGGCGATAGATCCCGCCGACGCAACTGGCGCCACCGTCGTATTCGGCAGCGTCGGAATCTACCGNNGCGCGCACAGCTTTTACCTTGGCAATGACGGCGGCCTTTATCGGTTCGATGTCGGGACGATGGCCTGGACGCCGCTCAACGCGAGCATCAGCGCCGCGCAAGCGCAGTCCGTCGGTCCTCATCCGAGTAGCGGCTACGTGGTGATTGCCGGATTTCAGGACAACGGCACCGCGCGCTGGGACGGGACGCAACCAACGGCGTCGAGCTGGACGCAGGTGGATAACCTCGACGGCGGCTTCGCGATCTTCGATTGGCTCAACCCGTCGTTCGCCTATCACACCTTTGCCACCACTTCGGCCGGAGCATGGGTCTCACGCTCGACCGACAGTGGCTTCACTTTCAATTCCGCCGCTTCCAGCACGGCGCTGCAGACCGCGATGACGGCGGCCGGCGATCCCGGTGCGGCTTATTTTCCACCAATCGCGAGCGACCCGGCCGTCGCCGAGCGCGTACTGTTCGGCGCGCATTCGGTTTACGTATCGAACGACGCGATGACGACGTGGTCGCAGCAGACGACCCAGGATTTGACCGGCGGATGCAACAGCGGCAATTGCGCACTCGAGGATCTCGAGATCGCGCCGTCCGATCACACCAAAGCATACGCGCTCGCGATGCAGACCAGCACGACCTTTCGTCCGACGCCGTTCAAAATTTTCACGACCGACCAGGCCGATATGGAGGTCAATCCCGGTCAGCCCGAAGGCGCGCATTGGACCGACAAGACCGCGCAGCTGCCGCCGATCGTTTTTCCAACGGCTACGCAGGCTACAGGAATTGCGGTTGACCCGTTCAATTCCAGCGTCGCCTACCTGAGCCTTTCGGGGTTCACCGCGGCTACCGGGATGGGCCACGTCTTTCTGACCACTGATTTCGGCGGTTCATGGACCCAAGCCGACGGCAACCCGACTCTGCAGAGTCCGCCTCCGGCAAATGC
>PMOH01000211.1 GCA_003161515.1 Deltaproteobacteria bacterium | reverse complement strand
CCGCTCGACGCGGGCGCGGTGCTCATC
Organism: Deltaproteobacteria bacterium; assembly: GCA_003161515.1. Classification (GTDB taxonomy): domain Bacteria; phylum Desulfobacterota; class Binatia; order Binatales; family Binataceae; genus Binatus. The sequence goes on along the minus strand of PMOH01000211.1, from coordinate 6,599 downwards.
ATCGAGCTCGAAGGCCTCGAGGCGGGGCTCACCACTTATGCCGATGAGGTCACGAAAACAGTGCTGGCGGCCGGCGCGTCGAGCATCCGGCTCGCGCGCGACGAAGCTGAGCGTGCGCTATTGTGGAAGGCGCGCAAACGGGCTTTCGGAGCGGTCGGGCGCCTCGCGCCGAATTACGCGACTCAGGACGGCGTCGTTCCGCGAACCTGCCTGCCGAGAATTCTTCGCGTGATCGCTGACGTCAGCCGGCGCTACGACCTGCGCATTGGCAACGTGTTTCATGCCGGCGACGGCAATCTGCATCCGATAATTCTCTACGACGAGCGCGAACCCGAGCAGGTCCGCCGCGCAATCGAGGCGGGGCGCGAGATTCTGAAAGCTTGCATCGAGATGGGCGGCAGCCTCACAGGCGAGCACGGCATCGGCGTCGAGAAAATCGGCGAGATGGCGCTAATGTTTTCGCCGGAGGATCTTCGCGTCATGACCGAGTTGCGCCACGTGTTCGACCCGTTCGAGCGATCGAATCCCGGCAAAGTCATTCCGCAGCCTGGCGCATGCGTCGAGGTCGCCACGCCGCGACGCCAGGTGCCGATCTAGTCGCTACAACGAGAATCGTGGCTGTCACTTCATCCTTAAATCTGACGAATCGACTCGAGTCGATCGTTGGCGGCGGTCACGTTCGCACGCCAGCCGTTAATGAGAGGCGCGCCGCCGATGTGATCGTCGAGCCCGCATCGGTCGAGGAAATTTGCGAGATCGTCCGTATCTGCGAAGCCGATCGTATTTCGTTGGCTCCGATTGGCGCGGGGCGCTCGCTCTCGATGATACGCCGTACTCCCGTCGGGCTCGGAGTTTCTATGGTGCGGCTCGCGCGCATTGTTGCCCACGAACCACATGACATGACGGTGGTTGCGGAATCAGGAATCACGGTCGGGGCGCTGAATGATTCTATCGGGCTGGCCGGCCAGCGGCTGCCGGTCGATCCATGCGGCCCCGGCCTGACAACCTTAGGTTCGTTGATAGGCGCCGCACGCGCCGGACCGCTGCGACTTTCCGAGGGCACCGCGCGCGATCTTCTGATCGGAATTCGGTTCGTCGGTCACGGTGGCAACCTCGTTCACGGGGGTGGCCGCGTGGTCAAAAACGTTGCTGGTTATGATTTGATGAAGCTGATGGGCGGCTCATTCGGTACACTTGGAATAGTAACTGAGGCAACGTTCAAAGTACGGCCGATTCCAACTGCCTATTGCCTAGCAATAGTTCCTTATGTGCGAGCAGCAGAAGCGTTCGACGCTGCTCGTATACTCAATGACGCTTTGCCACTGAGTAATCTCGATATAGTCAGTCCTGCGCTCGCAACGGGCTTCAATTCGACGAGTCAATTTCTTCTTTTCGCCGGTTTCTCAGGAAGTCCACTTGAGATCGGCTACCAGGCTGAACGGATTCGCGATCTGGTCGGCGCGCGCGGAGAGATTCTCGACGATGACGCAGCTTGCACGAGTTACGAGCTGCTGCGCGACATCGATTTCCATTCAGCTCCGCTTGCCGCGCAAATCTCTGTCCCACCCGCTCGACTCGCGCTCGCGCTGGAGGCATGTGGCGCGAGCTTTCGCGCTCACGCTGGTTCCGGCGTCGCGCAGATCGTTCTCGGCGAAGAATCCTCCGCGGAGGCCGCTACTAAGACCGTCGCGCGATGGCGCGAGGTTGCGCAGTCGGCGCGCGGTAATCTTCGACTGCTCGCCGCCGCGCCCGCCATTCGTGGTTCGCTGGAATTCTTCGACACTCCGAACGACGGCGCGCTCGCGCTCATGCGGCGAATGAAGGCGGCTTTCGATCCAGCCGGGATCTTCAATCCCGGATGCTTCGTCGGAGGAATCTGATGGCCGCGCCAGACGTCATATCAACGAATCCGGTTCGCGACGTCTGCGACTACGACCTGCTGTTCGACTGCGTTCATTGCGGGCTCTGCGCCGAGGCTTGTCCAACCTACATCGTGTCGCGATGCGAGATGGACTCGCCGCGCGGCCGAATCTACTTGATGAAGTCTCTTGCAGAAGGCCGCATCGAGCTCGACGACGACGCGGCGCGCCATCTTGATTTGTGCTTGGGATGCCGCGGCTGCGAGACCGCCTGTCCGTCCGGTGTTCACTACGGCCGCCTGATCGAAGGCGCACGCTCATTCGTCGAGCGCAATCACAGTCGCGGCTTCGTTGATCGACTCAAGCGTCGCGCCGTCAGCGCGATTTTCCCATACCCAAAACGACTGCAGGCACTACTCGCGCCTCTGCGGCTCGTCGATCTACTAGGCCTGCGGCCCGCTCTGAGAGCCACTGTGCCGCGCACTATGCGCGATTGGCTTGATCTTCTTCCGCCGCTCAAGGGGATCTCGAGTCCACTTCCAGAGGCAGCAACTGTTTCGCCAAGCGCTGACGCAGCCGCGGTCGTCGTGCACCACGGATGCGTCGCGCAAGTGCTCGCTAATTCCGAAAATCTGAACAGCGAGCATCTGCTCGCCGCGGCCGGTTATCGCGTCGTGCATCTCGAAACTACTTCATGCTGCGGAGCGCTCGATCTGCATTCGGGGAATGCGGCGCGAGCCCACGAGTTCGCGCGCACGAACGTTCGCGCGCTCAAACTCTCCGGCGCCGATGCAATCGTCTCAGCCGCATCAGGATGTTCGGTGGCGATCGCGGAATACGGCGACCTGCTCAAAGACGATCCGGAATTCGCCGAAGATGCGCGCGCGGTTTCCTCGAAGGTCCGCGACCTCAGTTCCTTGCTGCTCGACGCGCCCGCGAGTCCGATGCGCGAATTTCGATGCCGGGTCACCTACCACGACGCGTGCCACCTTGCGCACGGACTCGGCGTTCGCGAAGCACCGCGCAAATTGATCGCATCGATTCCGGGCGTGACGCTGGTAGAGTTACCCGAGTCTGATCTCTGCTGCGGCTCGGCTGGCTCATACAACTTGACCGAGCCGGCGATGGCGCGCGAGCTGGCTCGCCGGAAGGCCGACAACATCGTCGCGACCGGCGCCGATTATGTCGTGCTGGCGAATCCGGGATGCGAATTTCAGATCGCGGCGGAACTTCTGCGTCGCGGTTCGAAAATCAAGGTCGTCCATCTCGCCGACTTCCTCGCGACGGCGTCGCGGTGAGCGGTCACGAAATCAAGTTGTACTTCGCGTACACAAGCCCGTACTCGTACCTTGCGATGCAGCCCGCTTACGACCTCGAGCGATCTCACAACGTGCGCGTGCGCTTCATCCCGTTTGGAGTGAACATTCGAAAGGTGTACGGCCCGCTTGATCGCGAGGACGCCGATCGGCGCAAGGTTCGCTATCTTTATATCGACGCGCGCCGAATCGCGAAGGAGCGCGGCCTCGTCATCTATCCGCCGAAAAAGATTTTCAGCGCGCGGCTCGCGTTCTATGGCGGCCTCTACGCGGCGAAGCATCAACAGTTTCGCGCATACTCGGATCGCGTGTTCGATCGATTCTGGAAACAGGAACTCGATGTGGAAAGCCGCGATACGATTTCTGCGATCGTTGCGGAAGTCGGACTCGATGCCGCCGAATTTCTTCATTATGCCGACAGCGGCGCGCGCGCGGAGCTGGATGCATGCTTCGCCGAGGCCGATCGCGACAAGGTCTTCGGGGTGCCGACATTTATCGTCGACGGCGAGCCGTTCTGGGGCGAAGACCGAATCGAGTGGGTGATTCGCAAGCTCGACGCGATGGGCCTTCGACGCTGAAGTTCAACTCCGCGTGATCGGAATATACCGCGGCTGCGATTTCACGCGCTCGAGCCACGCGCGAATCGCTGGATAGCCGGCCAGATCGAAACCGCCTTCATCCGCGACGTGCGTGTAGGCGTAGAGCGCGATATCGGCGACCGAGTAACGCTCGCCGACGAACCACTCTCGCGACTTCAGGTGCCGTTCCATCACAGCGAGAGCATCATATCCACGCGGTCGCATCAGCGAATCGAGAATAGTGCGGCGAGCGTCCGCGACGTCGGGATGCATCACGAGGTACCGAACACTCGCGATGTACGGCTCGTGGCTGTACTGCTCGAAGAAGAGCCATTGAAGAATTTGCGCACGTTGGAAACGATCGATCGGCATGAACGGCGTGCCTTCGGCAAAGTACGAGATGATCGCGTTCGACTCGAACAGCAGTTTGCCGTCGTCGAATTCGATTGCGGGGATTCTGCCGTTCGGAAATTTTTGAAGAAATTCCGACGTGCGGGTCTCGCCCTTCGTGATATTGAGTTCGATCCGATCGAACGGGATCCCAAGCTGTGTCAGTAGCAATCGAACTTTGTAGCCGTTGCCGGAGATCAGGTAGTCGTACAGGCGAATCATCGGTCAGAGTTCGGGACTCGACGGCAAGTAGGTCTCGCCCATCAAGTATGCGTCGACTGCGCGCGCGGCCTCGCGTCCTTCCCAAATTGCCCAGACCACCAGCGATTGGCCGCGGCGCGTGTCTCCTGCGGCGAAGACTCCCGGCACGCTCGACATGTAATTCTCGCATTGCACGTTGCTGCGCGGGTCGAGCTTGAGACCCAGTTCCGAGATGATGTTGTCGGGCTCGGGGCCTAGAAATCCGAGCGCGAGCAGCACCAGGTCGCACTCGATCTCGAAATCAGTGCCCGGGATTTGTTCCATCACCATGCGGCCGTTGTCGTGCTTCCAGTTGAGCCGCACGCCGTGGAGTTTCTTCACGGTGCCGTTTTCGCCGGAGAATTTGCTCGTGTTCACGCTCCAATCGCGCTGCACACCCTCTTCGTGCGAGCTCGAGGTGCGCATGATCATCGGCCAATCGGGCCACGGCATTTCGGCGGTGCGTTTTTCCGGCGGCATCGGCAGCAACTCGAACTGATGCACGACAATCGCGCCCTGGCGATTCGAGGTACCGAGGCAGTCGGAACCCGTGTCGCCACCGCCGAGGATGACGACGCGCTTTCCAGTCGCTGTGATCTCGCCGGCAGGTTCGAGCGCATCGCCGAAATTACGCTTGTTCTGTTGTGGCAGGAATTCCATCGCGAAGTGTATGCCCTTGAGATCGCGTCCCGGAATCGGCAGGTCGCGCGGCTTGGTCGCGCCCATCGTCAGCACGATTGCATCGTACTTCGAGCGCATCTCGTCGGCGTGAATGTCGATGCCGACGCGGCAGTTGGTTACAATCTCGAGGCCCTCGGCCTTCATCTGCTCGACCCGACGGTTGACGATCCACTTTTCGAGCTTGAAGTCCGGAATGCCGTAGGTGAGCAATCCGCCGACGCGATCGGAGCGCTCGTAGAGCGTTACCGAATGCCCGGCGCGCGTGAGCTGTTGCGCGCAGGCCAGGCCAGCGGGTCCCGAGCCGACGACTGCGACAGACTTTCCCGATTTTCGTGCGGGCGGAAGCGGCGCGATCCATTTTTCGGCCCACGCGTGATCGATAATGTTCTTCTCGATCAGTTTGATCGTGACCGGATCGTTGTTGATGTTGAGAACGCAGGCTTCCTCGCACGGCGCGGGGCAGATCCTGCCGGTGAACTCCGGAAAATTGTTGGTCGCGTGAAGGCGATCGATCGCCTCGCGCCACCTGCCGCGGTAAATCAAATCGTTCCAGTCGGGGATGACGTTGCCGAGCGGGCAGCCCTTGTGGCAGAAGGGAATTCCGCAATCCATGCAGCGTGCGCCCTGCGCGCGCAGCTTGTCCTCGGGCATCTTGAGATCGAATTCGCGCCAGTCCTTCAGGCGTTCGCCGATCGGACGCCGCGAAGGAGTCTCGCGCTTAATCTCCATGAAGCCCGTAATCTTTCCCATCGAAGCCGCGATCTCCCAGTCTCAGCTCAATTCTGATTAGTCAGTCGATTACTCACTCGGCTAGACTGCGGCCAGCCGCGCGAGATCGGAATCCATGTTCAGATGTTGCCGTTCGAGCACCATCCGATACTCAGTCGGCAATACTCTGACAAACTTCTTTGCGTAGTCATCCCACTTGTCGAGGATCTTTCGTGCGACCGTGCTGTCCGTGTACTGCTGATGCCGCACGACGAGTGAATGCAACTGCTTCAGTTCGTCCTGGCTGCTGACGGGTCCCAACTCGACCATTCCAGGGTTGCAGCGCGAGGCAAACGAACCGTCTTCGTCGAGCACGTACGCGACGCCGCCGCTCATGCCGGCTGCGAAGTTGCGTCCGGTCTTGCCGAGCACCACGATCAGGCCGCGCGTCATGTACTCGCATCCGTGATCGCCCACACCCTCGACGACTGCGTGCGCGCCGCTGTTGCGTACCGCGAATCGCTCGCCGGCGACGCCGCGAAAGAACGCTTCGCCGCCGGTCGCGCCGTACAGCGCGACGTTGCCGATGATGATGTTCTCCTCGGCCTTGAAGGTTGCCGCTTTGGGGGGACGCACCGACATGAATCCGCCAGACAGTCCTTTGCCGCAGTAGTCGTTCGCGTCGCCTTCGAGATAGAGCGCGACTCCCGGCGCGAGCCATGAGCCGAAACTTTGACCCGCACTACCCTTGAGATGAATTTGAACCGTGTAGGGCGGCAATCCTTCCGCGCCGAATCGTCGCGACACTTCCGCCGACAGCATCGTGC
>PMOH01000277.1 GCA_003161515.1 Deltaproteobacteria bacterium | reverse complement strand
TCGCGTTGCTCAGGTCGTCAGGGTGACACAAAACGCGAAGCTGTCCGGGGGCCGGCTCCTGCCGCTTGCGTTGCTCGCTTCGTCAGGATGGCGCAAGAGAGTTGTGGTTGAACCGCAGAACCCTCACCTACCAGCCGCGTTGCGGCTGGCCTCCTCTCCCGTAAAGTAAGGCGAGTATCCGGAAGTTGACGGATAGCGCCCTCACCGCTAGGCTATCCCCTAACGGCGGGAGAAAAAATCTCACCGTCAGGGGGAAGTCATGCTTGCAATCATTGCAGCTTTTGCTGCGGCTTCGTGGATCGTTTTGGACGTGGCGATGACACTGTTCACGGCACCCCCGACGATGCCGTTATCGCAGTGGCGCGCCATAGTATATGGCGGCGGCGGCGTTGCGCTATTCACTGTCGCCGCAGGAATCTACGAGTACTTTCATACAAAGAAACAAGAGCGAATCCGCGCTGGGGAGATGACTGATCTGAGGGAGCGCCTGATTAAACAGGATGGGATGCTGACCGGCATGGGCATTAGTTTCTCTCAAGCGCGAGAAGTACTGATTGCTAAAAGTAGCGCTGGACCCGCGGATGTCGCCGTGAAAGCAACTCTCGCAGAAGTGGAATCAAAGCTGTGGCAGATTCTTTGGAAACCGCTTGGTTCAGAAGAAAAGGCGGTCCTAACGTCTAAACTACGGGCGCTAGGCGTGCATACAGTACAAATCTCTTCTCACGAAGCTACCGACTGCGTTGGGCTGGCGCTTGATATAAAGCATTGCTTTGAAGCCGCTGAATGGAAGGTTCGGAAGTGGCCGCTCACTGCCGGAGTCCTTTTCCGACCTGGCGACAATGGGGTCACTATAACCGCGAAGGGACAGTTAGACGTGCTGTTTCGGGTAGTGCGCGATGCGTTGCTAGAGGCAATTCGCGCGCCGATATTTGGCATGATGGACACTCGTCCGGCACCCGATCAGGAATGGGCCGAGTTGCGAATCCATGTTAACCCCAAACGTGGCGATGACTTCTAAAAAGGAAATTTCAACTGAACAGGCTCGCTGGCGTCGTTCTCAGATAGCTGAGACGGTCGCCAGTTCCCGCGTCTCAGCACCCTGCTATTGCCTTCCCAAAGATGTCGGCTTCATGGCGATTGTTGAATCGGAACGAGAACTCCGCGAGGTACAGCGGCAGATATTTCTTGCTGACGTTGTGATAGGTGCCGACGATTCCACGCTTCAACAGCGACCAGAACGATTCCATCGTGTTCGTGTGAACAAGTCCGCGCACGTACTCGCCTTCGCGATGATTCACCGTTTCATGCGGGAGTTTTTGCCAGCGCGCGAGGTACTGATAACCCGCGTGTTCGTCGGTCGCGACCAGTTCAACCTTGTCCTTATCCACTACGCGATTGACGAACCGATGGAGCGTCGGCATATCGGCGTGTTCGATCATCTGGCAGACCACGTTTCCTTTGCGGCTGATAGCGCCGATGACGGGAATCTTTCCGCCTGTTCCGCGAATGTGCTGCTTCTTGTCCCAATGCCGGTTGGCGTCTTTTCCGCCCATGTAGGTTTCGTCGATTTCTACGATGCCCATCAATTGCCGGAACTCTGGATCGTTCATCGAAGCGCGCAAGCGATGGCACATATAGAAAGCCGTGCTGTACGAACCGGAACCGATCATTCGCTGAATTTGCAGGGCACTGATTCCCTTCCTGCTTGTGAGCATCAAATGGAGAACCTGAAACCACACGCGCAGAGGGTATTTTGTGTTCTCGAAAATAGTTTTGACCGTCAGCGAGAACCGATAAGCGTTCCCCTTCCGGCATTCTGGATTCGAGCACTCCCAATGCCACGGCTTGGCAATCGAATAGACGTGATCCTGTGTGTTGCATCGCGGACATACCGCACCGTTCGGCCAGCGCCGATTGGCGAGATACGTCCGACACGCATCTTCATCGGGGAACATTCGCTCGAACTGGCCGATGGTCAATTGAGGCGTGAACTTTGGATTGTGCTGATCGTGTTTGCTCTTCTTCTTCATGCAAACAGAATAGCGCAATCCTACTTATCCGTCAAGTGCCGGATACTCGCCTAAAGTAACGGGCGAGGTATTTTGGATTCGGACCGCGCGCCGGAGCGTGACGTTTCAAGTGATGGTTGTTGGTGGGGGATCGATTTCGGGGGGGCCGCCGTAAAGGTCGCGGGTGATTTTGTAGGTGGGCCAGACCATCGCGCCTAGAGCGATTGCGAGGATGAAGTCTTTTTTCGCTACGCCGGCTGAGATTGCTAATCCGAAGGTTGCGGCCCAGGTCAGGATGGGAAGTACCACTACTAGCGCCAAGGCGGGGCGGCCGCCGGCGATTGTGAAGAGGCCGGCGCGGTCGGGGATTTGTTGGCGCAGGCGGATTAGTGCGAGGAGTTCGAGCGCCAGGGCGGCCATATAGAAGAAGACGTCGAGTACTACCAGCGCAACGAATCCTACCGGCACGAGCAGTGTGAAGACTACGCAGCAGAGCAGGATGGATTTGCCGGGGGTTGCGGTGGTGGACCAGAGTTGCGCCAGCGGCGGTGATAGATAGCGCTCGCGGGCGAGGACGAAGGGCATGCGCGATACCCAGAGCATCGCGGCTTCGAACACTGCGAACGACATTACGGCGCCGCCGAGTGCGAGCGCGTCGCCGAGTGCGCGTCCGCCGAGTGCGCGGCCGACTTGCGAGAAGTATCCGGTGCCCCAGTCGGCAGCGGTGGTCGCGCCGGAGACCGAGACTGCGAGCGGTAGGACGTAGCCGGCGACGATTATCGGCATCGCGATCAGAATCGCGCGCAGATAGTTGCGGCGCGGATTTTCGATTTCCGCGGAGACGACGCTCAGGTTTTCCCATCCGCTGAAATTCCAAATGACGACCGTCAGTCCGGCGGCGAGCGCGGCCCACGGGTCGGCGCCGAACAGCGGCGGCGTCGGCATCGTGAAGTGGACGATGCGCGGGAGGCCGACGATCACCAGAATCGCGAACGGCGAGACGAGGATCGCGGCTAGTATTACCGACGCGGTCCCGACCGGCCTGACGCCGAGAAAATTAAGGCCGCCTGCGAGCCATACCAGGGCGACGCCGATTGCGATTTGGCCTACGGGGCCCAGCGGTAAAATGAACGAAAGATAGCTGGCGAATAGCACCGGATAAATCGCCATGTCGAAGGCAGTGTAGAGGATTGTCAGGTACGCCTCGGCGAAACCGGCGAACGGTCCGAGCGCCTCCTTGACCCAGAAGTAGAAGCCGCCCTCGACCGGCATCAGCGCGGTCAACTCGGCCGCCATCAGGGCGGTCGGCAGGCTGAGCGTGAGCGGCACGACCAGGCATAGCAGGAGCGTCAGGCGCGGCCCCGCCATCCGGACCGCATCTTCGAGGCCGTACGCGCCGCCGCTCACGACCAGGTACATCACGCAGACCAGCGGGAGCAGGCGCAGCTTGCGCGGCGAGCGTTGCGTGCGCGCGAACGTAGCGGCGCGGGAACCTGTTGCGGGCTGCGGGTTTTCGGTGGTGAGATGCGGCAATTGAGCGGTCCGGTCCCTCTCTGCATAGCCGAGGCGATGCGCGGTGGCAAGCAGGTGGAAGATCAAATGGGGTTGCAAGGTCGCATCTGGTGGCGGATTCCTTATAATGTATAGCGAGCGCAAAGGTACTATCGATTGGCGGGTAGGTACACGTTTGCGTTCATGTTCGGTATATTGTCGGTGCGAATTCCAAATAAGAAGCTCTCCCGGGAATCTTTTTTAGCGATGATATGTTTCAGCACACGCGCGGTCATCGCGCTCGGCGTCGCGTCGTTCCTCGGCTGCACATCGATCACAAGGATCACGAGTGCGAAGCCTGAACTGCTCCGCAGCGCCAGCGTTGGCGGCGATAATCCTTTCGGCGGCGCGCCGGCGGTCGAGGTGCCGTCGGATGCGCAGGCGATGAGCGCGTTCCTTAAGGCCGAGGTCGCGATGAATGACGGCGACCGCGAAGAGGCGCTCAAGGATTACGCGCAGGCGGTCCAGTACGATCCCAGCAACGCGGCGCTGAAGGTGCGGCTCGCCACGCTTTACGTTCGCGACGGACGGTTGAAGGAGGCGCTCGAGCAGGTTAACCAGGCGCTCGCGATCAATCCCGATTCAGCGGACGCACGACTGCTCGGCGCGGGTATCAGCTCGGCGCTCGGCGACGATACCACCGCGGAAAAAGACTATCGCGAGGTGCTGCGGCTCAATCCCAAGAATCAGGAAGCATATCTTTATCTCGGCACGCTCTACGCCAAGCGCGGTGACTACAGCGAGGCCGAGAAGACGTTCGAGCAGCTGATCACGCTCNNCTGTTGCGCGAGCGGCAGGAGCGTCCGCAGGACGCGCTGGTCTATTACAACAAGATCACGCAGGTCAATCCGAACAACGAGCTGGTGCGAAAGCGCAAGGCTGAAATCCTGGTCGGCCAGAAGAAATACAACGAGGCGCTCGAGGAGCTGAAGCGCGCCGAGCAGGTCGAGACCAATCCGGCGGACACGCGCACCAAGATTGGACTGCTGTACGTCGAGCAGGGAAATTTTGACGACGCCGCGACCGAGTTCAACCTGGTGCTGGGGGCCGAGCCGAACAATTACCGCGTCCACTACTATCTCGGCACCGTGTACACGGAGCTGTCGGAGAGCGACAAGGCGATCGGCGAGTTCAACAAGATTCCCGCCGACAACGAGCATTACGTCGAATCGCGCCTGCAGCTCGCGTATCTGTACGACAAGGAGAACAAGTACGACGAGGCGCTGAGCGCGCTGAAGGACGCGCTCGCCAAGAAGCCCAACGATCCGGAAATCATCGGCTTCATGGTCGGCGTGTACCAGGAAAAGAAAGATTACCCGGCGGCGATCGAGCTGGCGCGGAAGATGGTCGCGGTCGATCCCAAGAGTGACAAGTTCCACTTCACGCTCGGCGCGGCGCTCGATCAGAACAAGCAGCGCGACGAAGGAATGGCCGAGATGAAGAAAGCGATCGAGCTGAATCCGGCCAACGCGCAGGCGCTGAACTATCTCGGCTACAGTTATGCCGAGCAGGGCACCAACCTGGTCGAGGCGGAAAAGCTGATCAAGCGGGCGCTCGATATCGAGCCTGAAGACGGATTTTACGTCGATAGCCTCGGATGGGTTTACTACCAGAAGGGCGACTACAAACAGGCGGTCGAGCAGTTGGAGCGCGCGGTCAATCTGACCGGCAGCGATCCTACAATCACCGAGCATCTCGGCGACGCGTATCGCAAATTGGGCAAGACCAAGGAAGCCGGGCACGAATACACCGACGCGCTGAAGAAGGCGCAGGAAACCGACCAGGTCGCACGCCTCAAGGATAAAATCCAGGTCCTGCAGAATGCCGCCAGCGCGGGCCACTGAACTCGCACGGCACCGGAAAACAATCTCGCTAGCGGTCGCATCGATGCTACTGCTGGCGATGGTTGGAATGTCCGCGTGCGTCGTCGTACACACTCCGGCGGTTCCGTCCAACGAGACGCCGACCCCGGGCTTCAGCGAGACCAAAGTTCAAGTCGAGAAAATGACCGCGGCGCTGGCTGAGCGCGATCGGAGGCTCGCCTGTGTGCAGAGTCCGGCGGTGATGGAATATACGGCCGGCGATCAGCACGTGAAGGCGAAAGAGGAAATCGTCGCCAAGCGGCCCGGTAATCTGCGCGTCGAGGCGATGTCACCGTTTGGCGTGGCGCTGCTGCTGGCGGCTCAGGGCACGGACCTCGCAATCTTCGAGCCGGGGCAGAATCGCTTTATGCGCGGTCAGGCGAACGCCGACACGCTCTACAAGTACGTGCGGATACCGATGGCGCCGACGGACGCGGTGGGTCTGCTGATGGGACTCGCGCCGCCGGCGTTCGCGCTCGGTAACAGTGCGGACTCGGTGTCGAATGATGGCGCGATGCTGGTGGCGACGTTCGGCAACGCGGCGTCAGGGACTCATGCGCTTGGATTTTCCGGTGGCAACCTCGCGATGGTGCGCGACACGGGAGCCGACGGCCGCATTAACTATGAGGTCCGTTACAGCGACTATCATGATATCGGCGGAGTGATGTTTCCGTACGTCATCGACGCGAGCTTTCCGGCGGCCGGCAGCCACGTCACGTTTCGCTATCTACGGCCGATCGTCAATGGAATCATTCCCGATTCGACGTTCGTGTTGACGCCGGCTCCAGGAGCCACTCTGATGAATCTGAGCTTTGAAGAGGGCGGCGCGTTTTCAAATGAAAGCTGAAATCCGGGGCAAGCGGATTTTTCGAGCCGTCACCTGCGCGATTGCGCTGTCGTCGCTCGCGATTTTTCCCGGATGCCGCGTGAATCGGACCGGTAGCGATCACGCCAAGAGTCAAATGCTCTACACCGCTGTGGGCAGCGACCCGCGGACCTTCAATCCGATTCTGATCACCGACGGGACTTCTAGCGCACTCACTGGCGATCTATTCGAGAGCCTCATCCGGTTGAACCCCCTCACGACGCTGCCGGAGCCGGGGCTGGCCGAGAAATGGGACATCGCGCCCGACAACAAGACAATTACATTTCACCTCCGCCACGACGTGAAATGGTTCGACGGCCAGCCCGTCACCGCGCACGACGTGCTGTTCACATTCGACGTAATCTACGATCCCAAGGTGCCCAACAGTATTCGCCCGGCGATCACGATCGATCATCAGCGTATCGGAGCGGAGGCGCCCGACGACTACACGGTCGTTATGCATCTGCCGAAACCGTTTGCGCCGTTGCTCTACTCACTCGGCATCCAGGTGATGCCCGCGCACATCCTCGAACCGGTGTGGAAGGCCGGAAATTTCAACCATACCTGGGGTATCGACACTCCCGCGGCGCAACTTGTCGGCGACGGCGCCTACAAGATGGTGCGCTACGCGCAGAGCCAGGTCGTCAACTACGATCGCAACGACAACTATTGGATGAAGGACGAGCACGGCGGCCAGTTGCCGCGCCTGCACGGGCAGAACGTCACGATCGTGCAGGACCAGAACGCCGAATATCTGCGGTACTTGTCAGGGCAGATCGACTTTTACGCGCCGCGTCCCGAGGAAGTCTTTCCGCTGGAGAAGAAGAGGGACAACAAGGAACTGGACATCACTGTTAAGGAAATCGGAATTGACACAGGCTCGCTGTTTTTCTCCTTCAATCGCAACCCGCGCCACTTCGTGAAAGACGGCGTCACCAATCCGAAGCTCGAGTGGTTCACGGATCTCAAGTTCCTGCAGGCGATGGCGCACATGATCGACAAGCAATCCATGATCGACCTGGTCTTTCACGGACTCGCGGAGAAGGCAGTCGCGGATATCTCGCCCGAGAACAAAATCTTCGCCAATCCCAATCTCAAGGACTACGACTACGATCCGAAGCTGGCCGCCGATATGCTCGAGGCAGCCGGCTATCATCTCGTCAAACCGGGCGTGCGGACCGATCCGAAAGGCAACCGTCTCGAATTTGATCTCACTACCAACTCCGGCAATCCCGAGCGCAACCAGATGTGCACCATCTTCAAGCAGGACGTCGAGAGCCTCGGCATCAAGGTGAACTATCGCCCGCTCGAGTTCACCACGCTGGTCGACAAGCTCGATTCGTCCTTCGACTGGGATTGCATGCTGATGGGATTCGGCGGTGGTATCGAACCGAACGATGGCGCGAACTTCTATCGCTCATCGGGCAACCTTCATTTGTGGAATCCAAATCAGCCAAAGCCCGCGACGCCGTGGGAGGCGGAGATTGACACGCTGCTCGACCAGGGCGCATCCGAAATGGATATCACCAAACGTCCCCAGTACTACTGGAGAATTCAGCAAATTCTTCACGACCAGTTGCCGATAATCGA
>PMOH01000044.1 GCA_003161515.1 Deltaproteobacteria bacterium | reverse complement strand
GCAACGGCGACGCCAACAACAACTTCAACTGCGACCCCGACGGCCACCAGCTCAGTGACTGCGACGCCGACGGCCACGGCAACTGCGACAGCAACCAAAACCGCGACCGCGACATCAACTGCCACCGCAACCTCCACAGCCACGGCAACTGCGACGTTGACGGCAACGCCAACCGCCACCGTAACTGCGACAGCAACCAAAACAGCAACTGCAACAGCCACGCCTACTTCGACCGCGACCTCGACCGCCACCGCAACGAACAGCGCGACTACGACTGCTACCCCAACTGTGACCGCGACGGCGACCGCAACTCCAACGGCCTCGAGCACACTCACTGCCACGTCGACCGCCACCGCGACTTCGACTAAAACCGCCACTACGACGGCGACTGCCACCGTTACTTCGACTGCAACTGCAACTCCGACCATGACCGCGTCTCAGACCGCCACTGCAACGGCGACCGGAACAGCGACGGCGACGCCAACCGCAACCGCCACTTCAACTCCAACAGCCACCGCGACGGCGACCGCCACTCAGACTGCAACCGCAACTGCCACGCCGACTGCATCCTCAACCGCGACGCGAACTGCGACTGCAACCGCGACTTCGACGGCAACCTCAACTGAAACTGCGACTGCGACCGCCACCCGCACTGCGACTCCAACCATCACTGCGACCGCAACTCCAACAGCCACCGCGACGGCGACCGCCACTCGGACTGCAACCGCAACTGCCACGCCGACTGCATCATCAACCGCGACGCGAACTGCGACTGCAACCGCGACTTCGACGGCGACCTCGACTGATACCGCTACGCCGACATCGACCGCCACTCACACTGCGACTGCGACCGCAACGCCAACGATTACTGCCACCGCCACTGCAACTGGAACCGCCACGCCGACCGCCACTGCGACCGCGACTCGAACGGCGACTCCAACGCCGACATCAACACCGGCCGGTAAGATCGAGGTGTCGCGGCGCACGTTGCACTTCAACGCGGCTCCGAACTCGACTGCGACCGCGAGCTTCACGATCCGCAACAATGGTACCGGCGATTTGCACGTCAACGTTGGTGCGCCGAAACATGATCCGCCGTTTTCGATTGTCAGCAACGGTGGAGCGCTTACGATCCCGCCGCGCTCGAGCAAAGTCGTTGTCGTCCAGTACGCGCCTACTGCAAAAGGTACGACCAACGCTTCGATTTCGATCACCAGCGACGATCCGAAGCAGAAGAAACCAATCGATGTGAAGCTTAAGGGCAAGTCGAAAGCACCCAAGCATTGAGCCGCGCGTTTCTTTTGCCGTAGCTACCCGCCTTCCTGGTATTGGGTCCGGGGTCCACTTCGGCCGCTTGTAAGGAGCCCGATCGCTGGTAGTAAGATGCGATCTTCGGAGGGATCAAAATGACCAAACTTCACGGAACTTCCCGATCGCGCAGCGCGCGGTCTTTGTGGGCGCTCGAAGAACTCGGTGTCCCGTACGAACATCTTCCGATGCCGACCACCGACGCCAAGTCGCCCGCGCATCTCAAACTCAATCCCAACGGCCACGTGCCGGTGCTCGAAGATGACGGCGTGGTGGTTTGGGAATCGATGGCGATCAATCTCTACCTGGCCGACAAGTACGGGAAGAATTCGCTGTGGCCGTCGGAGCCCGCGGGGCGCGCCGAGGTCTACAAGTGGAGCTTCTGGGCGATGACCGAAGTCGAGCCGCATCTCATCACGATCATGCGCAACCGCGTGATGAATGCGCCCGAGAATCGCGACGAGAAGGCCGCGCAGACCGCAGTCGAAGCGTTGAAGGCGCCGCTGAACGCGCTCGAGGAATCGCTCAAGGGGAAGGACTATCTGCTCGGCAAGAACTTCACCATCGCGGACCTGAACGTGGCCGCGGTGATGAGCTGGATTCCGATGATGAAGCTCGATTTGTCGGCATGGCCGAACGTAGCGGCGTGGCTGCAAAAATGTCTCGGGCGCGAAGCCAACAAAAAAGTTCGCGGGCTGAAATAGTCAGCGGTTGACCGGAGCGAGGTAGGAATCATGGGAGTGCTGTCAGGTTATCGCGTCATCGAGTTGGCCGGGATCGGGCCGGGACCAATGTGTGCGATGCTGCTGTCGGACATGGGCGCCGACGTGTTGAGAATCGACCGCGTGGCCGACGCTGGATTGGGCATCGCGATGGATCAGAAGTACAGCTTGCTCAATCGCGGGCGGCGCTCGGTCGCGTTCGATCTGAAAAAGCCCGAAGCAATTGAGGCCGTGCTGAAACTGGTCGAGAAAGCTGACGCGTTGATCGAAGGCTTCCGTCCCGGCGTGACTGAGCGGCTAGGGCTTGGCCCCGACGATTGCCTCAAGCGCAATCCGCGCATCATTTACGGGCGCATGACCGGATGGGGACAGGAGGGTCCGCTCGCTCACGCCGCCGGCCACGACATCAATTACATCGCGCTGTCGGGCGCGCTGCACAGTTTCGGGCGCCGGGGCGACGCACCGGTTCCGCCGCTCAATCTCGTTGGCGATTTCGGTGGTGGCGCGCTCTACCTGGCTTTGGGAGTGGTCGCGGGGCTTCTCGAAGCGCAGAAGTCAGGCAAGGGGCAGGTCGTCGATGCGGCTATGGTCGATGGAGCCGCATCGCTGATGACCGCGATTTATGGGATGCACGGCTCGGGGTTCTGGAACAACGAGCGCGGCGACAACATCCTCGATACCGGCGCGCACTACTACGAAGTTTACGAAACCAAAGACAACAAGTACGTCGCGATCGGATCGATCGAAGCGAAGTTCTACGCGGAGCTGCTCGAAAAGTCAGGGCTGAAGGGCGAGAAGTTGCCGCATCAGCAGGATCGCTCGCAATGGCCCGCCATGAAGGAGCGGCTGAAGACGATTTTCCGCGCCAAGACCCGCGACGAGTGGTGCAAAATAATGGAGGGCAGCGATATCTGCTTCGCGCCGGTGCTCAGCATGGAAGAGGCGCCGAAGCATCCGCACAACAAGCATCGCGGAACTTTCATCGAGGATGGCGGCGTGACGCAGCCCGGGCCGGCACCAAGATTCTCGCGAACCCCGAGCAAGATTCAGCGCCCGCCGGCCAAGCCCGGCGAGCACACCGAGGAAGCACTACGCGACTGGGGCTTCGCCAACTCAGCGCTTGAGACGCTCCGCAAATGCGGCGCGATCAGCTAAGCGTTTAGTTCGTCGAGCAGCGCCTTGGCATCTTTCAGGTCGGCGGTGTCGAAGCCTTCAGTGAACCAGGTGTAGATGTCGGCCAGCATCGCGCGAGCCTCGTCGCGCTGGCCCTCGCGACTGCGCAGCCTGCGCGAGATTTCGATCGCGCCCGCGCTTAGCGGAGTAGCGGTGCGTCTGCGGGCATGTGTCTGAGATTCGATCCTAAATTTACAGATCAGAGAAAAGATCCTCAATGTCTTTGTTCGAATACTCGGTCCGGCCATAGTCATCATCGTCGTCTGGAGGTTCCCCTTCGTCCCCGTCTCGTTCGCTGGCCTGATCTTTGAGACTATCCGAGTGTCCATGTAATTGAGCGACCAACGTTCGAACTGGCCCCGGCTCGTGCCCAGCTAGAGCGCTCAACCGTCTAACCCTATCGGCTATCCTTCTGACGTTCGTGGCGACCTCGGACAGGGCCACTTCGTCAACGTCCTCGCGTAATTCGCGTTCTATGCATTCGAATAGGTGTGCGATAACTTCTGCGTGTCGCTCTGGGAATCCTACGCGCGAAAGAAATCTCGGCTCGTTCGCGATTAGCAAATCGATCAGCTCAATCCAATCGTCGAGCGTTTCCGGATATAGAAATAGACTCGAGTACGTCGATCCCACGTCGCTTTCTAGACGAGAGAGGAACAATTCCCAGATCTCATTGAAGCGCGGCAGAGCCGGAAGAGGGTCGCACACCTTACCAGCTTGGCAATAGGCCCTTAGTGCTTCTAGATTGGTCTGGCCGGCGGGGGACCATTTCTGTCGCAAAACTTCACAGGCCAAAGAGATGGCTTGCGCGAGGCGGCTACTTTTCTCAGCGCTGGCGACCCCGTGAGCACTGTACAATACGTCGAGCAGCTCGGCAGCTTCGGATTCGTTGGCGTCCGCCGCTAGTTGAACGCATCGATCAATCAGAGTTTTCCAATCGCTGTCAGATTGAGTTAGCGGGAATTTCCGCCCGCCGGCCGCGCCTCCAGTGTCCGAGATGGCGAGTTTGATGCCTTCCAGGTTCGTATCGCGTAGGAACTGTAGCTTGAGTGCTGGGTCGCTGGACAACTCTTCGATTACGAGATCTCTATAACTCGGATGTATCCACGATACCCAATCGTAAGCCCCTATTTTTATTTCTCCGATCTTCCGTTCATCTTGGTGATGAATGCGAAGAAAACCCTCGCTCAGTTCTTCGACTAACCGCTCGAAAGGCTCCCCAGCGACCTGGCCGACATGCTTTTCGCAGAGAGTGCGGAGTTTCTCCGTTCTGCAACCGTAGCCGCCTTCGAGGAGGGAAATGAGTAACCATTTCTGAGGGCCCCTAAGCGCCTCGTAAGAGCTCCGCATTCTCTTTGTTGGATTCTGAATTGCGTCATTCACAAGCCGATAGAGGATTTGTGTGCGGTTTGGATCGTCAGGCTGAATGTTCGACAGTGTACGTACATCAGCCTTGACGAATCTCCTAATGCGCTCCGGGGTGAATGCTCCCTGTCGCACAATCAGAACCGCGTTTTCGCGAACGAGGGCTTTGAGCTTCGAATCTAATCGTGCCGCCCTCGCGTGGCGATAGAGAACGAGTGCTTTTTCGTCGATAGACAGTGCGCTCGCGTCTACGACCACTTCCGCCGGCTTGGGGAAGTTTTCGGCCTTACCCTGTAGGTCCATACTTCGTCTTGCGCGCTCGAGAATATGCCTTCTGCTTGTCCACAGAAGCCAATGACGACGATCGAGGCGTCCGATTATCTTTGGCAAATCGTGTTCCCACGCACGGACTCGAGCGGGCTCATACTCGGTATGTCCGAACGCGTCATCGGCAATGAAGACTTGAGGGCGTTCACTTTTGTAGAGCTTAAAGAAATCATCCGGCGCTCGGCATTCGATCATGTCCCAACCGGCAAACAGCTGAACCAAGCCTAACATTCGCGCGATAGCCGTTTTCCCCATTTCTGGTGGTCCTTCCAAAACGACGAAGTGATGTCGTCGCACGACCTTGAAAGCCTTCGAGTAAGCCTTGGTGGGAACGAACACCGGTAGCAGGTCTCTGGCTTCTTCGACGGCTGAGCGACTTCGCTCGAGAACATCTCTATTGACCACTTCCTCGAGAAGTACGTCGAAGTCCCGGAGGCTTAGCAACTGAGGAAAAGCCCGTTTTGCGGTCGGATGGCTGTCTATGAGAGTGCATACATCCTGTCCTCCCATAACATGTATGGCACAGGCTGGGAGAACTATGGCGAATGCTTCTTCAATTTGCGAGCGTAGGCTAGGTGACAATGTGACATTTGTGTATAGAACGTAATGGAGAATCGCTTTCCAATCGGCACTTAGCTTGTTATCTGCGCGTAGCCTTTGCTCGATTCGTTCGACTTCTTTTCGAACTGAAGAAATCAGGGCTGAGGCCGGTTGGGCACCTGCGGCATTCGCCTCCTCAACAAACTTTACCTGAAAGAGAAAAGGCCCTTCGGAGAGGATGTGCCGATCTGGAAATCGAAGACGCCCTGTATAATAAGCATCTCGACCATTGTCACTGTGACCGCCCCATGCTTGCACCGCGACGCTCAGTTCTTGTTTGAGCAACAGCTGCAGCAAATTTTCGAACTGCCGCCAGCCTAATTCGTCGAGTCGATATCTGATCACTTTTGAAGTACCAAAAATCTACAGAATCTGCCAGGCCCGCTTTGCATTTTTTGCGCAACGCTTCGCGAGCGGATTCCCGCATTTCGCGCAGACGTTGTTTGTCGAGGGATTATCCGTCTCGCATTTTGAGTAACACATCGGCGCCCCCCATTCGCACCAGCGACCCGCCCTCGTAATATCACCCAGCGCCACGAAGGGACCAGCAGGCTGCCCGCGCCCTGCTCGCTTTAAACACTGGGTTCCAAGGGGTCACCCCTTGGCGCGCGCCGCGCAGGCGTGACTGCTCTTACGCTCGACCGGTGAGGCGCGCGCGCTCGAGCACGCCTTCGAAAATCCGCACCGCCACTGCGTCCACCAGCATCCCGCCTGCGCCTGCGGCGCCGGCGCCGTCGCGCGTCGCGGCCTGGTAGGCCTCGGACATTTTGCGCGCGTTTTCGATCTCGTGCGGCGTCGGCGCGAACACGTCGTTGGCGATTTCGATCTGGCTCGGATGTATCGCCCATTTCCCGACCGCGCCGAGCGTCGCCGCCCAGGTCGCCTCGCGCCGATAACCGTCGGGATCCTTGAAGTTGCCAAAGGGTCCGTCGATCGCGTCGATACCGTTGGCGCGGCACGCGGTGATCATCCGCACGCGCGCATGATGCCACATGTCGCCGGGATACCTGAGCGCCGGATCGCTCGCGACGCCGAACCGCATGCCCTGGCTCGCAGAAAGATCTCCAAACCCTAAAATCAGCGCCTCGAGTCGCGGCGAGGATGCCGCAATTTCCTCGACCCGCGCCAGCGCCGCGCTCTCTTCGATCAAAGCTTCGAGGCCGATCCTGCTTTTCAGATGGAGCTTGGTCTCGAGTTGCGTCAGTAGCGTATCGAAGAACCAGATGTCGCGCGGCGCCTTCGGCTTCGGCACGATAATCACGTCGAGCTTGTCGCCCGCGCCCTCGACCACTTCGATCACGTCGTCGTGCGCCCAGTGCGTGTCCGCGCCGTTGACCCGCACCGCGCGAATCTTTTTGCCCCAATCGAGATTGCGGAGCGCATCGACCGCGTTCTTGCGCGCCGCTTCCTTCTGCGCCGGCGCGACTGCATCTTCAAGGTCGAGAAAGATCATGTCGGCGGCGGTCGCCATCGCCTTCTCGATCATCTTTGGACTCGAAGCCGGCGTCGAAAGTTCGGAACGTCGTAGTCGAAGCGTCATGATTGCTCCTTGTGCGCGATCGATATTCCCGCGTCGGCCAGCACCTCATCGGTATGCTCGCCCAGCCGCGGCGC
>PMOH01000521.1 GCA_003161515.1 Deltaproteobacteria bacterium | reverse complement strand
GTGAAGGTCTGGATTTTCCGCGGCGAAGTTCTGACGCGCAAAGATGCGGACGCGAAACGCGCAGGGACGCCTGTGCAGGCGAATTGACGAAGTAAGATGCTCGCACCAAAAAAAGTTAAATGGCGCAAGATGATGAAGGGCCGCGTCCGCGGCGCCGAGTCGCGTGGGCTCACGCTCGCGTTCGGCGACTACGGCCTCAAGTCGCTCGAGACTTGCCGAATCGACACGCGCGCGCTGGAAGCCGCCCGTATCGCGCTCACGCGCCATATCAAGCGTGGCGGCCGCGTCTGGATTCGCGTGTTTCCCGACAAGCCATTCACCAAGAAGCCGGCTGAAACCCGCATGGGCAAGGGCAAGGGAGCGCCTGAAGGATGGGTCGCGTGCGTGCGCCCGGGCCGGATTCTGTTCGAGATGGAAGGGGTCGATTACGCGACCGCGAAAGAAGCGATGCGCCTGGCGGCGCACAAGCTGCCGATCAAAACGATTATGATCCAGCGCGAGGAGGGTGGCCTTGGAGCTTGACGAACTAAGGCAGATGACCGCGTCGGATTTGCAGGTCAAGGAGCGCGAGGCGCGCGAGGAAATTTTCCGCCTGCGCCTGAAGCTGCGGACCAATCAGCTCGACAATCACGCGGGCTATCGGCGCGCGCGCCGCGAGCTGGCGCTGATCATGACGCTGCTCGGCGAGAAGTCGCGCGGCGTGACTGTAACGAAGAAGAAAAAGGCAAGTTAATGCGGCAGCGAATTAAACGGCGCGAGGGAACTGTGGTCTCCGCCAAGATGACCAAGACCGTGCTTGTGAAGGTCGATCGGATGGTCGAGCACGAGCTGTACGGCAAGCGCGAGCGCCGCAGCACCAAGTTCATGGCGCATGACGAGCGCGGCGAATGCAAAGAGGGCGACCGGGTGCAGATTACCGAATCGCGTCCGCTGTCGAAGAACAAACGCTGGCGCGTCAGCCGCGTTCTCAAAAAGGCCGCGGGGTAAGGGCGCGAGAAGATGGTACAGGTGCAAACAGTTCTGGATGTCGCCGATAACTCGGGTGCCCGCAAGGTGATGTGCATCAAGGTGCTCGGCGGATCCAAGCGCCGGTACGCGTCAGTCGGAGACGTGATCGTGGTCGCCGTGAAAGAAGCGATTCCCAACGCCAAGGTCAAGAAAGGCGACGTGTCGCGCGCGGTGATCGTGCGCACGGCGAAAGAAATCAGCCGCGACGACGGCAGTTATATCCGCTTCGACGGCAACTCGGCAGTGCTGCTCGACAAGGATCACGAACCGGTCGGCACCCGTATCTTCGGACCGGTTGCGCGCGAATTGCGGGCGAAGAAGTTTCTGAAAATAATCTCGCTCGCGCCGGAGGTGCTGTGATGGCGTCGGCGAAGTACAAGATTAAGAAGAATGACACCGTGATGGTGGTGACCGGGCGCGATCGCGGTAAGACCGGCAAGGTGATGCGGGTGCTGCCCGAGGCTGGACGAGTCGTGATCGAGCGGCTCAATATCGTCAAGCGGCACAGCAAGTCGCGCGGAGCGCAGAGCCCGGGCGGAATCGTCGAGAAGGAAGCGCCGCTGCATATCTCGAACGTTATGATTTTTTGCGATCGCTGCAACGCTCCGGTGCGGGTTGGGGTGAAGGCCAACGACGACGGCTCGAAGAGCCGGGTCTGCCATCGATGCGGCGAAGTTATAGGTAACGACTAATGGCCGACAAAAAAGACAAGCCGGATAAAGCCGAGCAGGCGGCCAAGGCCGAGCAGAGCCTCAAGACCGACGCGGCGGCCAAGGCCAAGCGCGAAGGCAAACTGCGGCAGGCACAGCAGAAGCAGGCGGCCGAGGAAGCGAAAGCTTCGGCGGCGGCGCCGCTCCCGCCCGAGCCCAAGCTGCCGGCGCGCTTGCGCGTGCGATTCGAGACCGAGATTGCACCGGCGCTGATGAAAGAACTTAAGATCGAGAACAAGATGCGCGTGCCGCGCCTCCAGAAGATCACGATTAACATGGCGCTGCAGGAAGCACGCGACAATGTGAAAATTCTCGACTCGGCGCTCGAAGAGCTCAAGGTAATAGCCGGGCAAAAGCCGGTGCTGACGCGCGCGCGCAAGGCGATATCGAATTTCAAGCTGCGCCAGGGAATGCCGATTGGCGTGATGGTCACGCTGCGGCGCGAAAAGATGTGGGAGTTTTTCGATCGGCTGGTTAATATCTCGCTGCCGCGCGTGCGCGACTTCCGCGGGGTCAGCGACAAGGCTTTCGACGGGCGCGGCAACTACTCGCTCGGCT
Organism: Deltaproteobacteria bacterium; assembly: GCA_003161515.1. Taxonomy (GTDB): domain Bacteria; phylum Desulfobacterota; class Binatia; order Binatales; family Binataceae; genus Binatus. The sequence goes on along the minus strand of PMOH01000521.1, from coordinate 5,223 downwards.
TGAAGGAACACACGATTTTTCCCGAACTGAATCTCGACAAAGTCGAGAAGGTGAAGGGGTTGACGATTTCGATTACGACGACGGCGCGCAGCGACTTCGAGGGGCTGACGCTGCTGCGCGCGCTCGGGATGCCGATGCGCGGTGCGGCCGAGCGCGAGGCGGACGCGGCCAAAGCGGCAGCGGCGGCGCAGGCGCATGCGGCAGCGCGGGCTGCGGTCGCGGCAGCGGCAACTCCGCCGACGACGCCGCCGGCGCAGGGAGCATAAGGACAGCAGATGGCGAAAACGTGCCTGCGGGTCAAGGCGACTCGCAAACAAAAATTCAAAGTGCGCCAGTACAACCGCTGTCCGCTATGCGGCCGCGCGCGCGCGTACTATCGGCGTTTCAAGATGTGCAGGCTGTGCCTGCGCAAGTACGCACTCGACGGCAAGTTGCCGGGCGTTATCAAGGCGAGCTGGTAGAAGAGACGAATTATGTCGCAGACCGATCCGATTGCAGAACTGCTCACGCGAATCCGCAACGCGATGCGCGCACGGTACAACGAACTGACGCTGCCGCATTCACGGTTGCGCGAGGCGATTTGTCGCGTGCTGATGGCCGAGGGCTTCTTGAGTGGAGTCGAAGTCGGCGGCGAAGCGCCCAAGAAACTGCTGGCGCTCAAGCTGCGCTACTCGCCGACGCGCGAGTCGGTCATTCGCGGAATCGATCGCATCAGCAAGCCGAGCAATCGGCGCTATGCGGGCGCAGCGGAAATCGGAAAGGTGCGCGGCGCGATGGGCGTGCAAATCGTTTCGACGCCGCTCGGCGTGATGACCGGGCGCGAGGCGCGTCGTCGAAAAGTCGGCGGCGAAATTCTCTGCAGGGTCTGGTAAGCATCAATGTCGCGAGTAGGAAAATTACCGATTCATCTGGAGAAGACCGTCAAGGCGTCGGTGACGGGATCGACGATCAAAGTCGAAGGGCCGAAGGGCAAGCTCGAGATGAGCCTGCATCCCGGGTTTACCGCCGAGGTCAAGGATTCGGAAATCGTGGTGAAGCGGCCGGGCGATACCAGCGAAGAGCGCGCGATTCACGGCCTGATGCGCAAGCTGGTCGCGAACATGGTCGAGGGCGTGGGCAAGGGCTTCAGCCGCGTGCTCGAAATTAACGGCGTCGGATATCGCGCGGAGGCCAAGGGCCAGCAGGTGAACCTGACGCTCGGCTACTCGCATCCGATTGTGTATCAGCTGCCGCCGGGCGTGACTGCGAAAGTCGAGAAGCAGGTGACGGTCACGCTCGAGAGTGCGGATCGGCAACTGCTCGGGACGGTCGCGGCGCAGATTCGCGAGTTGCGGCCGCCGGAGCCGTACAAGGGCAAGGGAATCAAGTACGCGACCGAGACGATTCGGCGCAAGGCGGGCAAGGCCGCCGCGGGATCGACGTCGGCGTAAGGTAGTCAGAACTATGTCGGTAGAACGATCGGAAAAACGCAAGCTGCGACAGGGACGCGTGCGGCGCAAGGCGGTCGGCAACGATCAGCGTCCGCGCCTGTCGGTGTTCCGCTCGCTGCATCATATATACGTCCAGGTGATCTCGGACGAGAGCGGGCGCACGCTTGCGGCGGCGTCTACCGAGAGCGAAGGCCTGCGCGACGAGCTCAAGAGCAAGCGCAATCTCGCGGCGGCAAAAGCAGTCGGCAAGGCGATCGCCGAGCGATGCCTTCAGAGCGGCATCTCGAACGTCGTGTTCGATCGAAACGGATTTCTGTATCACGGCCGNNCAAGGCGCTGGCCGACGCGGCGCGCGAAGCGGGGTTAAAATTTTGATAGGCAGGCAACGAACGCTACGAGAAGGCACGGTGGTGCAGCGAATCGATCCGCAGGGCCTCGAGATCAAAGAGAAGGTCGTGCATATCAACCGCGTCGCGAAGGTCGTGAAGGGCGGACGTCGCTTCAGCTTCAGCGCGCTGGTGGTCGCGGGCGATCACAACGGGCTGGTCGGATTCGGTCTGGGCAAGGCCAACGAAGTGCCCGAGGCGATTCGCAAGGGCGTCGATCGCGCGAAGAAGAGTCTCGTGCGCGTGCCCATCCAGGACGGCACCATCCCTCACGAAGTAGTTGGACGTTTCGGCGCGGGGCGCGTGGTCTTGCGGCCGGCGGCTGAGGGCACCGGAGTGATCGCGGCGGGCGGCGTGCGCGCGGTGGTCGAGCTCGCGGGAATCCGCAACATCCTGACCAAGCGGCTGGGCTCGTCGAATCCGCACAACCTAGTGAAAGCGACGCTCGAAGCGCTGGCCGAACTGCGCAGCACGCAGGATATAAATCGTCTCCGCGGCCGCACCCCCAATCAGCCTGAAGCCGCCGCGTGATCGAGGAATACCGTGGCTCAGAAGACAACGTCCGATAAAATTCGCGTCAAGCTCGTCGGCAGTCCGATCAGCACCAACCGGCGCGTGCGTGCGACGGTGAAAGGCCTCGGCCTCGGCAAAGTCGGCAGCGTGCGGGAGCTCAAGCGCAGTGCTGCAGTCGAAGGGATGGTCAAGCGTCTCAAGCATCTGGTGATCGAGCTCAAGGATTAAGCGCGCAATCATGGATTTGAAAGATCTAAAACCGTCGCCCGGCTCGACCCATCGCAAACGCCGGGTCGGCCGCGGAATCGGCTCGGGCCACGGCAAGACCGCCGGCCGCGGGCACAAGGGATTGGGTGCGCGCTCGCACGGCAACACGCCGCCGAGTTACGAAGGCGGCCAGATGCCTCTGCAGCGGCGCTTGCCCAAGCAGGGGTTTCGTCGCACGCTGAAGAATCAGGCGCGTCGCGACGAATACGCGATTGTGAATCTGTCGCGGCTCGGCGACTTCGGCGAAGGCGTCACTATTGACGCCGCCGCGCTCGCCGCGCGCGGTCTGATTCCGGCCGGTCGCAAAGTCAAGGTTTTAGGTGACGGCGACTTGAAGAGTAAGATTAAAGTGCGCGCCGATGCGTTCTCGAAAAGCGCGCTGGATAAAATCGCTGCCGCAGGTGGCGTCGCAGAGTTGGTAACGCCCACTATCGAAGCAAGCTAGATGCTCGACGGGTTTTCAAACGCCTCGCGCATCCCGGAGTTGCGCCGACGACTGGTCTTCACGGCCTGCATGCTGGCTGTGTACCGTATCGGCGTCGCCGTGCCGACGCCCGGCATCGACGGCCAGGCGCTCGCCTCGTTTTTCGACGCCGCCAGCGGCACGCTGTTCGGATGGGTCAATCTGTTTTCCGGCGGCGCGCTCGAGCGCTTCTCGGTCCTCGCGCTCGGCATCATGCCGTACATCTCGGTCGCCATTGTCCTCGACCTGCTGAAAATCGCGTCGCCCTACCTCGACGAGCTCTATAAGGAAGGCGAGGCGGGCCGCCGCAAGATTACTCAATACACTCGCTACGGCACCGTGCTGCTGGCGCTGTTCCAGGGCACGATGATCGCGTTTTCGCTCGAAAAAATTCAGGCGCCCGGCGGCGGCAGTATCGTTTACAATCCCGGNNGGCGAGCAGATTACCGAGCGCGGAATCGGCAACGGCATCTCGCTGATCATCATGGCGGGAATCGTCGCGCGGCTGCCGAGCGCAATCGGCACCACCGCGCAGTTCGTGCGCGAGGGCGAAATGAGCATCTTCCTGCTCATCTTCATCCTGGCAATCGCCGCCGCAGTTATCGCCGGCATCGTCTATATCGAGACCGCGCAGCGGCGAATCCCGATTCAGTACGCGCGCCGCGTGGTTGGACGCCGGGTGTACGGCGGTCAGAGCTCGCACCTGCCGCTCAAGATAAACACCTCGGGCGTCATTCCGCCGATTTTCGCGTCCGCGCTGCTGGTCTTCCCGGCGACGCTGGCGACTTTCGTTCCGTTCCTGAAACCGTATTCGAGCTACCTGACGCCGGGCGGCTTCTACTATGACTTGGTTTACGTCGCGCTGATTTTCTTCTTCTGTTATTTCTACACTTCGGTGACCTTCAACCCGGTTGACGTTGCCGACAATCTGAAAAAGTACGGCGGCTTCATCCCGGGAATCCGGCCCGGCCGCTTCACCGCCGACTATATCGATCGGGTGCTGACGCGAATCACGCTGGGGGGCGCGATTTACGTGAGCGCCGTATGCGTTCTGCCCACTATCTTGATCGCGCGGTTCAACGTGCCGTTTTTCTTCGGCGGCACCGCGCTGCTGATCGTCGTCGGCGTCGCGCTCGACACGGTCGCGCAAATCGAAACCCATCTGCTGACCCGCAACTACGAAGGCTTCATGCGCCGTGGACGGGTCAAGACCAAGAGGGGCGCCTGAAGGGTGCGGCTGGTGCTGCTGGGTCCGCCAGGTGCGGGCAAGGGTACGCAAGCGAGGGCGCTCGCCGCGCTTTGGGGTATCCCGCAAGTTTCCAGCGGCGATTTGTTGCGAGCGGTGGTGCGTGAAGATTCGGATCTCGGGCGCGAGGCTGCGAGTTACATGGATCGCGGGCAGTTGGTGCCTGACGAATTGGTGCTCAAGCTGATTGCCGAGCGGCTGAAAAACAAGGACGCGCGCAAGGGATTCATCCTCGACGGCTTCCCGCGCAACGTGTCGCAAGCCGAAGCGCTGGGCAAGGGACTTGATCGAGCGGGGCTGAAGCTCGACAAGGCAGTGGCAGTGATCGTGCCGGACGAAGAGATCGTGAAGCGGATTTCAGGACGGCGCACGTGCGCGAAATGCAACGCGATGTATCACGTGGCATTCGAGCCGCCGGCGAAACCGGGCGTATGCGACAAATGCGGCGGCGAACTATATCAGCGCGAGGACGACGCCGAGGAGACCGTGCGCGAACGTCTCAAGGTTTTTGCCGAAGCGACCCGTCCGCTGCTCGACTATTACGGACGGCAAGGGGTGCTCGCGCAGGTTGACGGCGTAGGCCCGACCGACGAAGTAGAAAAGCGAATCCTGTCCGCCGTCAACGGAGTCGCACCGCCGCCCAAGTGAAGCGGTGAAAAGTGAAATCGTGATTAACATTAAAACCCCGGCGGAGATCGCCGTGATGCGTCAAGCGAGTCAGATAGTCGCCGAGATTCTCGAGGCGCTGGCGGCCGCCGTGCGTCCCGGAATCACCACCGAGGAGCTCGATCAGTTGGCCGAAGATCTTACGTACAAGAAGGGCGCCAAGCCGGCCTTCAAGGGTTACAAGCCGGGCGACGTGGTTTATCCGAAGTGTTTGTGCGTGTCGATTAACAACGAAATCGTCCACGGCATTCC
>PMOH01000327.1 GCA_003161515.1 Deltaproteobacteria bacterium | reverse complement strand
CGCTCGGCGGTCACCTTGTCGATTTCCAGCTCGAGCGCGTTCAGCACAATATCATCGGTCGCATCGTTGACGACGATCGCGATTTTTACTTCACCCTGGAACGTGAACGCCTTGAGGTCGGGCGTCAGCCGGATGTCGTAGCGGCGGGGCGTGACGTTTTTCGGCAGCCGATAATCCTGCGAACTATCAGCGAGGGGAGCTCCATCCTGATCGCGCATCTAAGTCTGTCTTCCTTATATATGCAGTCCGGTAAAGAATAATGAAAAATTGCGGGCGCGGACCCGCATTCACTTAGCCTAGTTCAAACGCCGTCGATGCGCGAGCAATTCATTCGCCGGCCAGCCGGATCGGACGCTCCATCCACACCACGTCCCAGTAGCGCTCGAACTTGCGCCCGCATTCGGTAAAAACGCCGACATCGGTGAAGCCAAACTTGTGGTGCAGCTTGATCGACGCCTCGTTGGGAATCGTGATCCCGGCCAGCACTCGATTGATATCCTCGTTCTTCAGCGCGTCAAGCAGCACGCAATACATCATCGCGCCGATGCCCCGCCCCTTCGCGTCGTTCGCGCAGTAGATCGATGTCTCGACGCTCGTGTCGTACGCCGCCCTGTCGCGAAACGGACCCGTGCCTGCCCAACCGACGACGAGGCCCGCGTCTTCCGCGACGAACAGCTGATGCCGCTGGCCGCCACTGTGCTCGTCGTACCATCGCGTGCGCTGCTCGACCGTAACCGGCGCCAGGTCGAACGTGATCGGAGTGTTGACGACATAGTAATTGTAAATTTCGGTCAGACGCGGCAGGTCGTCGCGCGCTGCCGGCCGAATCTTCACATCCGCCATGAACCTGCTCTCCTTCTTGGGAAGTTTCGCCGACTCACAAACAACGCCAGATGCAAAGTTGAATCAAGCGGCGAGTTTACCCTTGGCAAGATCGGCAAATGTGATCAGTTCAATTCCATTTCGAGCGACCGCGTCGCGCACCCGCGGACCGGTCAGAATCTCGACTTCGAGCTGCGCCGCGGCCGAAGGCGGGACTCCGCCAATATCGGCGGCGGGATGAAAATACAGTTCGGTGGTGCCGTCGCGAATTCGATCGATCACGCCGACGACGTAGTCCTCGCTCAGATGACCGCTCTGATGAAGTCCGAACAGCGCGTCGGTCGAAGTGAGGCCGCGCTCAGTCATCATGCGCCGCGTTCGCCGCGACAGCGTGCGGAAGATTGCCGACTCGACCAGCTTGCGCGTCGCATTGTCGCGGCGCAGCCGAATCGTCGTCATCACACGCTCGCGCGGAAGCCGAATGCACGGCACTTTGTATTCGACCGCGAGGTTCACCAGAATATCGGCGAACAGCGGATGGACGTGGAAGTTCAGATGGCCGTCGATATGATTGAGGTAGCCGACCAGCTCAAGATGGCGCTCGACTTGCGCGCGCAACTCGTCGGTCATCGCAGCGCGCATCGAGCGGTCGAAGAAATAACGCATCCCAGCGCCGACCGGACTGTCCATGAACTCGCCCGACGCGTTCAGCGCCGCGCCGAGCCTCGAAGAATCGAGGATGCTGCGTCCCTGGCAGACGACCGCATGCAGACCGACGTCGAGCTCGGGGTTGTCGCGCGTGAGTTCGGCGGCCGCGCGCGCGTCCGGCTCCGCGACCATCAGGCTCGCACTGCGCAAAATCCCGTCACGATGCGCGCGCACGATACCCGCGTTGACCTCCGGCGACAAGCCGAAGTCGTCAGCGTTAACGATGAGGCGCTTCAAACGGCGACACCGCGTCTATCGAAAAGCACGGGGTCGATTTTGCTAGTATCGGACCGCTCACTCAAGCGTCACTAGTAGGGCGGGCCGCCGTGCCCGCCAATTGGCAATGCCAAAATCGAGATTACCCGATTGATTCTTCTCTTCTACGCCTTCGCGCGCGAAATCGCGCCGTTCAAGCGCCGCCTGCAGAATCGCACTCCGCTCGCGCTCGACGGCTTGCATGGCTTCCGCGCGGAAGTCGGCGGCAAAGAGTTTGCCGCGGTCGCCCACGGCATCGGGCACAAGCGCGCGACCGAAACCGCGCGCCGCGCATTCGAATTGATACCCGCAGCAGAGTTGGTAATCGGGACCGGCGTCGTCGGCGCACTATCGGCGGGATTGAAGCCGGGCGACCTCGTGCTCTCCGACCGCAGTATCATGATTCACGCCGACGGCCGCGTTGACGAACAAGTCACCGCAATCAGCGTTGCGCACATGCGCGCGATCGGGCGCTCACTTGCAAATGCGGGCGTCGCATATTCAACCGGAGCGATTTTAACCTCGCATCGCGTGCTCGCCACCGGCGCCGAGAAACGACGCGCCAAAGAAAGCACCGGCGCGATCGCCGTGGACATGGAAACCGCCGCAATAGCTTCCGAAGCCATCGCGCGCGGACTCCCATTCGTTGCGATTCGCGCCGTGCTCGACGAAGTTGACGACGAAATTTTCGGCGCCGAGATGGCCGATGAGGACGGCAACGTCAAACCGCTCGCTGCGACCTCATTCCTGTTGCGCAATCCGGCGGCGATGCTCAAGCTGCCGCGGATGATTCGGAACCTCTCGCGCGCGACGGCCTCAATCGCAGACGCGCTGATTGCGATCGCCCACGACGGGCAGGTTCCCGCCGCTATGAAGCGCGGTCGCGGCCCGGCGGAGCAAAAGCGCCCGCGCTGAATCCACCGTCAATCGGCACGGCGACCCCGGTGATGAACCCCGCCTCGTCCGACGCCAAAAACGCCGCCAGCGCGCCAACCTCTTCCGGCTTTCCGTTGCGCCCGATCGGATGCATGCTGCCAGTCCGCTCCCACATCACCTGCGACGCGCCGGCGGGAATGGTGTTGCAGTTTTCGGCGATCGGCGTCTCGATCACGCCGGGGCAAATCGACACGCATCGAATCTTGTGCCGCGCGAAGTCCAGCGCGATACCCTTCGACATGATCACGACGCCGCCCTTCGCCGCCTGGTACGCGCCCAGGTTCGGCACGCCCTCGATTCCCGCGCCGCTGGCGGTGTTGATGATCACGCCCCCGCCCTGCTTGATCATTTGCGGGATCGTATACTTGCAGCCGAAGAACACGCCCTTCAGGCACACGTCCACCACCCAGTCCCATTCTTCCTCGCTCGTATCGACCACGGTTTTCGGCACGAACACGCCGGCGTTGTTGAACAGGATGTCGAGGCGGCCGAACGCACGGATCGTCTCGTTGACCATGCGCTCGACCTCGGCGCCGACGCGTACGTCCACCGATACCGACTTCGCGACGCCGCCTGCCTTCTCGATTTCCGCTGCGGTATTGCTCGCCGTCTCCGGGCGCATGTCGGCGACCATCACCTTCGCGCCTTCGCGTGCGAACCGAATCGCGCTCGCGCGCCCGATTCCCGAACCCGCGCCCGTAATCAACGCAACTTTGTCTTTGAGCAACATCTTAAGTCACCTCGCCTGCTTCGTCATGGCTCGATGACCGACGCTTGCCACACTCGGCGGGAAATTAAAAGCGCGCTGCTATGCGAGGGCGCGGTGAGACTCATGTGAGCGCGCGCTCGTTGGCTTCCAGACGGGAAGATCGCGCTCGTAGGAAAAGTCTGCGAGGTGACGTTCGAGCGCGGCGTCGTCGCCGTAGCTTTCGCGACGGGTGAGAATATGAATCGCCAACACCGCGAATGGCAAATAGATGAACACGCTCGCCCATCCAATGTTCGGCGCGCCGATTCGAAACAGCATCGTGATTCCGAAGATCACGATGCCCGCATAGAGCAAAGGACCGAGTAGCGCGCGCGAGCGCATCGCGGGAAGCAAGCCGGCGGGCTTCGCAGATCCTCGGTTGAGCGCAGCGTCGAGCCATTGGAAAATCGCAATCGTGATCGCGGCGACAAAAAACCATCCGAGATAGTTGGTGATTGGCACGCCGAAATGCGGCCCCGCCGGGTCGTACCAGAAAATCCTGCCGAGGAACCATCGGTCGCCGAGTACGCTCAGCGGATCGACGACCATGTCCACCATCACCATGAACAGCGCTGCCATTAGCCACACTCGCGGCGCGCGGCGAATTTCCCAAGTGTCGAGAATCCGAAGGTCGGTGCCGCGCCGATAAAGCGGCGAGCTCAGAATCAACGCAACCGTGTAGCTGGCAAAAGCAAGAAAAGTGAACGACAACGAATCCATGAACGGAACGCCGAAGACCCAGATCTCGCGCGCGCGGGTCGCGTCGATATAGTGATACAGCCCGAACGGGAATCCGTTGTGGATCGACGACCACTCGCACACCAGCGACACGGCGTAAGTCAGCGCCGTAAACAGGATTGTCGTGCGCAGACCGAAGTTCACGATCGCGATAAACAGAAAACTCGCCAGGAAG
>PMOH01000485.1 GCA_003161515.1 Deltaproteobacteria bacterium | reverse complement strand
TTTCATTTTGATAAAGTTCCGCGTTACGTGATCGAGTTACGCCTTCGCCTTCTTGAAATTCGGCTTCCGCTTCTCCAAAAACGCCGCGACGTATTCCTTATGCTCGGGACTGACGTAGCACTTCTCGAGTGCGAATCCCTCAAACGCCATCGCAGTTTCGAGCGTGCCGTCGAGTCCCTGGTACAGCGCCTTGCGCGTGAACGCCAGCGACGTCGGCGAGCATTGCAGCATGTCGCCAGCAAGCTCGCGCGCAGTTGCGGGCAAATCGGCGAGCGGCACGACGCGGCTCACGAGACCCATCGCGAGGCATTCGGACGCCGGGTATTGCCGCCCCGTCAGCATCATCTCGGCGGTCCGCGCGAGTCCAATCAGCCGCGGCATCAGGTAGCTCGATCCCAGCTCGCTCATCAGGCCGACGCGCGGAAAAATGACGCCCATCTTCGCGTTGTCCGACGCGATCCGCACGTCGAACAGCAGCGGAATCGTGCATCCGACCCCGAGCGCGTAGCCGTTGATCGCGGCAATCGTCGGCTTCGACAGATTGCGCATCACCTGCGGCAGCGAGACCACGGCGCGAGCACGACGCTCGGTCGCAGCCGGTTTTTCCTCGCGAGTCTTGATGTCCGACGCGAACATCGACATGTCGGCGCCGGCGCAAAACGCGCGATCCCCCGCGCCGGTAATGATGATGACCCTTACGCTGTCGTCGGCGTCAGCCCGCAGCATCGCGTCCGTGATCTCCGCGCCCATCTTTGTCGTGTACGCATTCATCTTGGCCGGACGATTGAGCGTTACAGTCGCGACTTCGTCCGCCACGTCATAGAGAATCGTTTCGTATTCCATAGCCAACTCTCCGTGCCCCTGAGAGCAAAGTAGCGCGCCGCGCGCAACTTTGCGCTTCACACCGGGTGCAGGGGTCACCCCTGCCGCCCGCCGCGCAGGCGATTAACCTTCCGTTTATCGCTTCTTCCGCGCCTTCTTCCTCGACTCTCGAGTCTTCGCCTGCAGCCTCGTCTTCTTCCGTTTGCGCCGCCGCTTGATTTCTTTTTGCCGTTCGCTTGCCATCTAACCTCTGTGGGGCGGGCCGCCGTGCCCGCCAATTTCGTTTCGTATTCTATTTCTTAGTCCAGCGGGACCGTCCGTTCCACCTTTGCACCGGATTCGAGATGGATTCCAGCCGAGGTCGCGAATGGCTTGCCCTTGCCGGACCGATTTTCCACGTATGCGTCGTAGTCGCCCGGCTCGAGTTTGAAGCGATGCTCGCTCCCCGCCTCGCTCTCGGCAACTTTGGTCTGCGTGCCCGCGCGCAGAATTACTACGCGGGTCGAGTTGTCGATCGGAATTTTCGACATCACCGGCTGCACCAGCAACTCGGCCTTCAAAACTTCGTCGAGCGTCAGCTGCGCGCGATGCCCGGGTGCGAGCGGCACCGCATGCCAGTCGTAACCCTGCGGCGGCGCATCGACGTGCACGTCCACCTGGCTCGGCGCGAACAGATACTTGTCGCCCGAAATGAAGCTGGCAACCTTCGTATGCGGCGAATCAGTGGTGGTGACCGTCACGCCAAAACCGGGATCGTTGCCAGTCTTGTCCTTGACGTTGACCTGCAACACCGCGACGTTCGCGATCAACACGGTATGAGTACGCCCAGCCTCGATCTGCACGCCGTCCTTGACGATTTGCCCGCCCACAATCGGCAGCACAATTTTGTATTCCCCCGGCGCCAGCGCAATCGAAGATCCCGCCGTGACCAGACCGGCCTCCTTGCCACTAGCCGCAATCACATGCGCCGGATTTTTCGCTCCAGCGCCGTCGTCCCCCATCACATCGAGCTTGAGATTCCCGGTATTCGCCGCAAGCGCATTCGTCGCGAAAATCGAAACGACTGCGAGCAATGCAGTAGCGGCGAGCAGTCGACACGGTCTCATAGGCGGACTGGTATCTTATGGGCGCCGAGCCGCGCGCGCCACCGCCGAGCCAATAGTCTCCGCGATTGTTCCCCTTACCTCGAGGGAAGGGGTTAGGGGGTTAGGTTCCCTGCATGCGTTCGCGACGACTACTTTGGCGCAAACCTTCACCTCACCGTCGCCGCACAACGGGGATTCCGCGGCCAGCGCCCGCCTGATTTGATCAGGGGCTATAGAGCTCACACTCGCTGATGCCGCCGCCTACGATGAACCCGCCTGCGATCAGTACGTTGCCATTGAGCAGCAGCGTTGCAGTGTGCGATTCGCGGGATTGAATCAGGTTGCAGGTGGCCGAGAAGGAATTGGCCACCGGATCATAGAGTTCATCGTTCGGGGTAAGAAACCCGCCGTGGGTTGCGCCGGCTGCGACGAGAATCTGACCCATTCGCGGGCCGCTGGTGAACAGCGTCGCGGTATGGGCCGCGTGATCGTAGACCATGTTGGGGCCGGCCGAAAAAGTCGCCGTGGTTGGATCAAAAATCTCAGTTGTATCGTCGGGATTGCCGGCGCTCGTCGTGACGCCACCTTCGACCAGCACCCTTCCGTCGTTCGCACCGCTAATCAGTAGGGTTGAGGTATGAAGCCTTCGCGGATCGAGCAAACTGCCTGAAGCGGAGAAGGTGTTGCCGACCGGAGTGAAAAGGTCTGTTGGGCCGAGGTTATTAAAACTGCCATCAACGCCACCGATCAGAAGCACTTCATTCGCCAAAGAACCCGCAGTAAACAGGATGTCGGTCTGGAGTTGGCGCGGATTCGATAGCGCGCCGACATTGCTGAAAGTCCCCAAGGTGAGATCGTACAGTTCCGCGATCGGTACCAGCGTGGTTACGTTAACGCCACCCGCGATCAAGACTCCATTGGTGGTCAAAGTGGCGGTGTGATATGCGCGCGCATGGTTCAGGCTGCCGGTCACGGTCCAGGTTCCGGTCGTCGGGTTGAATAGTTCCGCCGAGGCGAGGCCATTGCCCGCAGAGTCGGTACCGCCCACGACCAGCACCATGCCGTTGGGCAGCAGCGTCGCTGTATGGGAAGCTCTGCCGTTTGTCATGCTCCCGGTGGTTAAGCTCCATGTGCCGGCGACCGGATCGTAGAGTTCTGCGGTGGCAAGCGAGGCGGCGGCGCCGGCGCCATTCCCTCCTGCGACCAGGACTTCACCCGTCAAAGGGCCGCTCGTAAACAGCGTCGCCGTATGGCCAGCGCGACCGACATTGAGGCTGCCGGTAACGCTGACGGTGCATGTAGCCGCCGAGGTTGGAGTCGCGGTTTGCGTTCGCGTCGAGGTGCTGGATGGGCTCGAAGTCCGCGTCGCGGTGGCGGTGGCAGTCAGCGTCGGCGTCGCGGTCGGAGTTGCGATCTCTGAAGCGGAGGCGGTGGGCGTCGGTGTGTGCTTGTGCCGATGAAAAGCCTGCCCGGAACTACCGCCCTCATCGCAAGCGGAGAGAACGAGCGCAAACGATAACAACACGGACAGCAGCGTTAAGTACCGGCGCATCAAATTCCCCTCGACTTCGGTGAATCGAATCGAAGAGGATTTTCGATTTGACCGGAATCTCGATTTTGAGGCCTGTCGCACACTGCGCCCAATTCAGCTCGGTTGCAAATGCAAAGTTCGAGATCGGTTTTGACCTTGGTAGCCCGGCGGACTTCTTTCCCCTTACCGTCGCGGTGGGTTGGAGGTCGGCCAGATCGAGCAACCCCTCTGCGCGTCCGTTTCCACTTATCCGCGCGCCGCGATCTGGGGATGAACTTTTCAGCCTGACCCTCACGCTCAGGGCGTGCTAAAACTTACCGGATGGACAATCGTCTCAACGGCCCCAGCTCGTCACGGCCGCCTACTAAGTGGGGCGGCCCGCCCTGGCCGCCCGTCGACGCGCCAAAAACAAAATTCGACGGAACGAAACTACCCTTGGTAGTTCATCCACCGCGAGACTACTACAGATGGTAGAACTACTGTTTTTCGCCCCTCTCACGCACAGTCAGAATCGCTTCGCGCAGACCGGTGCCGAGGTAGGTTCTCGAAACCGAGTTTCGATGACTCCGTTTACTGCGAACAATCGTCGAGAGGAACATTGAATCGCGCATTCAGGTGCGAGAGTGATTGAATCGGATCTGCGGGGACTACTCGCGCCTATAATGGCGCACTGTCTCGTCGCCGCCATTGTTGGCGGCGGTCTAGTGCCCCCGATCCTCCTTTGGTTCGGTCGCGGGCCGTATTCGCGTTTGTTCCTTGCAATACGGACTAAGGCGCTGATTCAACCCAAAGGCAGCAACCTCCGACAACTTTTGGCGTTGATGCCGCTTCTCTTGATGGTCGGCAATCTCTCGGTCGGCTACTCATTCCTGTTCTTGCTGAAATGGTACAGTCGAGTCCCATCAGTGTATCGCTTGGACACGACGGATGGTCTGTGTGTGATCGTCTATTGCGTGTCCGGCGTTGCAAGTTTTGCCGCCAGTGTTTGGTGGCTCGGCGGTCTGAAAATCTTCAGACCTCCCGGTTATGATCCCAAAAATCCAAATCCCGACCCCGACGAATGGCGCTGGAAAAGCTGACGGCTGCCATTTCCACTTATCCGCGGACCGCGTTAGGTTGTCTCTATGCCGACTTCGAGCGCCCGCGTTGAAGCATGGAAGAATGCCTGGGAAAGCCGCGACCCCGCGCGCGTCGTCGCGCTCTACACTCGCGACGCGACTCATCAAAGCGCGCTCATCGCGAAGATTTATCCGGAGCTGCGCCGCCTCTCGCTGGAAGGCCATCATGAGATCGGCGTGTACGCCCGCCGCGCCCTCGAGCGCTACACCGAACTGCGCTTCGAAATCCTCACCATCACCGAGTCCGACGATCGCGCCGCGATCGAATACCGGCGTCATTCGAATCTCGACACCGCAAATCCTCCGCGCGTGCTCGAGCTTATCGAATGGCGCGACGCACTTATCAGCAGCGTCCGCGTTTTCCACTTTGATGCATAGCGGCCAGTGAAACTCTCGACTCGACTGCTCGGCAAGTCCTACCGCTTCCGCTCGGTCAAGGAATTGCTCGCACGCGCCAACGAAGCGCGCTCGGGCGACGAACTTGCCGGCGTCGCGGCGCGCTCCGAGCAGGAACGAATCGCGGCCAAGACCGTGCTCGCTGATCTCACGCTGAACGACCTCCGCGAGAACCCGGTCGTCGCGTACGATCGCGACGAGGTGACGCGCGTCATCGACGATGCGCTCGATCGCGACCCATTCGCGAGTGTGCGCAGCAAGACGGTCGGCGAGTTTCGCGAATGGCTGCTCGACGACGCGACCACCGGCGATGCAATCCTCGCGGTCAGCCGCGGAATCACCGCCGAAATCGCCGCCGCGGTCGCCAAGCTATGCACCAATCTCGACCTGATCACGATCGCGTCGAAGATTCGCGTCGTCACTCACGCGCGCACCACGCTCGGCCTCGCAGGACGGCTCTCGACGCGCCTGCAGCCCAATCATCCGCGCGACGATCTCACCGGAATCGCCGCCGCGACTTACGAAGGCCTCGCGTATGCGACCGGCGACGCGCTGATCGGAATCAACCCGTGCATCGACGATCCCGACAACATCCGCCGACTGCTCGAGCTCACCGCCGACATCATCGATCGCACCGGCGCGCCGACCCAGAACTGCGTGCTCGGCCATATCACGACCCAGATGCGCGCGCTCGAAGCCGGCGCCCCGATGGACATCATGTTTCAAAGTCTGGCGGGTACTGAAAAAGGCAACGCCGGTTTCGGCATCACGGTTGCGATGCTCGACGACGGCTACGCGATGATTCGCGAGACGGGGCGGCTGCGCTCACCGAACCTGATGTACTTCGAGACCGGGCAGGGCTCGGAGCTGTCCGCCGGCGCGCACGAGGGCGCGGACCAGGTCACGCTCGAGGCGCGATGCTACGGGCTCGCGCGACGCTACTTGCCGTTGCTCGTCAACACCGTCGTGGGATTCATCGGCCCCGAATATCTCTACGACGCGAAGCAGATCACACGCGCCGGGCTCGAGGATCACCT
>PMOH01000514.1 GCA_003161515.1 Deltaproteobacteria bacterium | reverse complement strand
CAAATCGAAAGACGGCAAGACCTTTCTTCTGCAAAACGGTGAAATGATCATGATGGACGGGCATCTAATGAAAGGCGGCAAGGCTGCGCCGATGTGTCATTAGGAACCTTCGTCTTCGCCGCACCGTTAATGATTCAGATGGATGCAAGTTCGACAAAGGATCGAAAGCCCACCAGAATCACGACGCCGCTTCGATTCTCGCCTCCGTGGAGTGAACCCGCCGCATCATCGGCTGCCGAGGTTCACCGCGCGCGACGACGCGCGCAGCCTGCCGCAATTCGGCTGGCGCATTGGATCAACATTCCGCTGCTAGTCATCATGGCCGGCAGCGGTCTCCAGATTCTGGCGGCGTATCCGGCGCTCGGACCGCGCGGCGGGCTGTATCGCTGGTATCCGTTTCAGAACGACGCGCCCCCGTCGTGGATGCGCTTTGGTGGATGGCTCGCCGGCGCCCGTCACTGGCATTTCGCGATCGCCTGGTTCCTGATCTTCAACGGCGTCATCTACCTCATCTACATGATCGCGAGCGGTGAATGGCGACGACGGGTCTTTATTCCGACGCGTGACACTTCCAACGCGCTCGCGATGTTCGCCTACTACTTGCGCATCCGCAGAACTCCGCCGCCCGAGGATTTTTACAACGGCCTGCAACGCATGGCGTACACGTCCGCGATTCTGTTCGGTGCGGTCGTGGTCCTGTCGGGACTGGCGATTTACAAACCGGTGCAACTGTACTGGCTCACCGCGACATTCGGCGGATACGACGTCGCGCGCGTGGTGCATCTGAGTTGTCTCGCACTGCTGGCGGTGTTCACGGTGATGCACCTGGTGCTCGTCGCGCTCCATCCGCGGACGATCGTCACGATGGTGACCGGAGGGCAGCGTGGCTAGGCTGATCACGCGGCGAAAACTCCTGCTCGGTCTCGCTGCGAGCACCGCACTCGCCGGATGCGACAGCCGCGCCGCGTCGATGTTCCTCGCGGGCATGGAGCGCTGGAACGAGCACGTCGATCGCCTATTGTTTTCCCAGAGCCGCCTGGCGCCTGAGCCGCCTGCGTCCGAGCTCACGCCCGAGACTGCATTCCCGAGCTACTTCATTTCCGATTCGATGCCGTTTGCGCCAGACAACTGGGCGCTCAAGATTGGCGGCATCGTCGATCGGCCGTCAGTCTTCTCGCTCGACCAGCTCAAGCGGATGCCGCAAACCGGGATGCGCATTCGCCATCATTGCGTCGAGGGTTGGTCGGCGGTGGCTGAATGGCACGGCGTGCAGCTGCGCGAGATCGCGCGGATGGTCGGCGCGAGCCGCGACGCGCAGTACGTCGAGTTCCGTTCATTCGACAAGGGCTACTATTCGACGTGGGATATCGAGAGCTCGCTTCATCCGCAAACCATTCTCGCCTACGGCATGAACGGACGCGCGCTGTATCCCGATCACGGCGCGCCGGTCCGTCTCTACTCGCCGGTCAAACTCGGCTACAAGAACGTGAAGTACCTGACCGAAGTAAATTTTCTGCCGACGCGGGCCGGCGGCTACTGGGAGGACCAGGGCTACGACTGGTACGGCGGCGTCTAGGAGAACGCGATGCTCGAATACCGCAGCTTCGAAGAAATAAAAGATCACCCAGGTTTGCGCATCGTGATGGTCAAAGGCGTGCCGAGCCCGTGGGGACAAGCCGCCAAGACTATTTTTGAAATCAAGGGTCTCGACTATGTCGCCGCACCATGGCTGGGCGGCGAACCCAATGAGAACATCGCGGCTTGGGGTGGCGCGACGAGCGCACCCATCGTCGCCTGGGCCAAGGAGAAACCCGTCAATCGATGGATCGATATCCTCTACCTGGCCGAACGGATCGCGCCCACGCCTAAGCTGATTCCCACCGACGCCACGCAGCGCGCGTTGATGATCGGTCTGTCGCACGAAATTTGCGGGGAAATGGGGATCGGCTGGAACCGGCGTTTGCAGCTCTTTGCGCCTGCGTTCGCGTCCGGAACTCCACCAGCCGCAATCAGCCGGATGGGCGATAAATATGGATACAATGAAGGCGACGTCAAAGCCGCCGGCGAACGCACCGCCGCGTCTCTCAATGCGCTCGCAACTCAACTTAGATCGCAGTATGCGCGCGGGGTGAAGTATTTTGTCGGAGACGCGTTGAGCGCACTCGACATTTACTGGACGGCCTTCGCCAATCTGCTCGACCCGTTGCCCAAGGAGCAGAACCCGATGCCCGAAGGTCTGCGCCGAGGCTTTACGGCGAGCGACCCGGTCGTCAAGGCGGCTCTGGACCCGCTGCTGTTGGAACATCGCTCGCGGATCTTTCGCGAGCACTTCCGCAATCCAATGGAGCTGTAACCGTTAGTCGATCGCGAGGCATGCGAACGACACCGCCGACTCGCTTTGCGGTTCCATCGCGATTCCGTATTTGAGCAATCGCGCGCTGCGGCCGCGCAGCAGCTCGAGCTGCGTGTACATCGGTGACAGCCCGCAAATTCGCCGCGCGTCGCGGTCCTTCAGGATGTCGGCGAAGAAGCCGTCGGGGTCGCCGCGCTTGATATTTTCGATGAGGCCAAGATCCTCGCTCTGCACGCGCTCCGCTACTTTCTGATCGGCGGCGAAGTTGTCGCCGAATTTTTTGCCGACGTGCGCGAAATCGACCCCCGCCAGGATCAGCACGCGGCGTTTGTCCGCGTCGATCTCGGCTCTCAGCGCATTGATGAAAGATCCTACTCGCGAATCGCGTGCCGGCGTGATTCCGCTCTCGACCAATTTGTGGAATGAACTCACCAGTATCGGCACCACCTGGTAGCCGCATATCCCGAGCGCATAGGCGAGGAACAGCGCCTGGAATTCGATCGAATGCTCGCCGCGATGCAGCATCTCGTCGGCGAATAGGTCGCCGCTGTAGCGCACCGCGAGTCGATCGATAAACGCAGCGTCGGTCTCGACCGCGCCAAACGGCGTCGCATAGTTCTTGCGCGTCGCGCTGAACAATTCGGGGCCGGCGCCGTAGTGCGAGGTTCCAAGGATCACCACCAACTCGGGCAGTTCGTGCGCCATCAGCTCGTGGTACGCATACGCGTAGGCCGCAGCGCCCCGTCGCGGATCGATATGCGGCGCGATCAGGCCGGCGAGCGGCGTTGTCTGCTTCACGGCGGCAACCCGTCCGGGTCCTTCGGGCGGATCGAAGAACGCTGCGAGCTCGAGCCGCAATTTCGCTGGATCCTTGTCGTAACAAAGGCCAGCCAGCGCCGCCGGCCGGTCGGGACTCGCGAGAAATTCCTCGCGCACGACGCGCTCCCGCTCGTGAAAAGCGGGCGAGTCGAGAAAGTACGCACGATCGAGCGCCGCGATCAGCTCGTCGAGCTTCTCGATCGGAATCATCTCACCGAAGCGCTTCGAAAACGCGAGCTGAATGTCTTTCAGCGACATCCGGCCGTCGAACAANNGCCTCGACGGCGCGAATCTTCGGATTTTCCATCGCGTTTACAGATGCTATGGGCTTTGACAAAATCCGGCAAGCGAACGAATTTTCCGCGCGCGAAAAATCCTCAATACAGAATGTCCGACGACCAACATCGACGCCGCGCCGCCCTGACCCGCTCGCATCCGCGCCGCAAAGACGCGCCGCCGAAGGCCCGTTACAAGGTCGCGCGCACCGACGCTCTCGCCCCGGGCGAGTCGCTGAAGTTCTTAATGCCGATTCGCGGCGCCGACGAGGAATGTTTTCTGATCAACTTCGGCGGTGAGTTCCACGCCTACGTCAATCGATGCCGTCACGTGCCGATGGCGATGGACTGGGTCGATAACCAGTTTTTCGCGGAGGACGGCCGCTACCTGATGTGCCAGACGCACAACGCGTACTACGAGCCGGCGAGCGGCGAATGTATCGCGGGACCGCCGACTGCATGCGGCAAATATCTTTACCGGGTGCTGACCGAAATCGACGACGGAGTCATCTACGCGCGGCCGCCGCAGGAAGAATTCGAAGACTGAGGGAGTGGGCGCTACAGCTTATTCGTACTCGTCGCCGAAGTGGGCGCGCACGATTCGCGCCTTCAGGTACTCGAGCGTGCCGAGGTCCTCGACGATGTCGCCGCCGGTGTCGTAGAAGAACAGCTCGCCGTTCTTCGTGCGCCCGACCGCGATAATCCATTCGAGGTCGTCCCGGTCCTCAAGCAAATAATTGATCGTCTGCGCGACCCCGCGGCCCGGGATAATCGTAATCTTCGGCCTCGGGAGCTTTTCCTTTTCCTGCTTGGGCATCTTTTTGATCAACCCTCTGGCGGGAGGATGCGGGAATCGACCACTCCAATTACTCTAAGAATGCACGACGATCTAAGTCAATAGCGCGTGCACTGCGATCTCAACATGATGCGTGTTGGGGAAAAAATCGAACCCCCGCACGCGGTTGATTTTGTATCCCGCGCCAGCTAGCACCCGCAGATCGCGCGCCAGCGTCGTCACGTCGCATGAAACGTAAATCACGCTCGGCGCGCGCAGCTTGATGATCGGATCCATCATGTCGAGCGCGCCGGTGCGCGGCGGATCGAGAATTATGACGTCGGGACGATAGCGTGCGCGATGCAGAAAATCCGCGGTCGCCGACGCTTTCATCGCGATGAACTGCGCGTCGCGAAAGTTCAGCCGTGCCGCGTTGCGTAATGCCGCTGCGATCGCGCCGGCGTCGGCATCGACGCCCGTCACTCGCGCACCGCGCCGCGACGCGGGCAGGCTGAAGTTTCCCGCGCCGCAATACAAGTCGAGCACTGCGCGCGATTCGTGAATCGCCGCCATCTCCATGACGCTCGCGACCAGATTCTGGTTCTGCGCGCGATTCACCTGGCTGAAGAGATCGGCGTCCACGTCGATCGAGAGCCCCGGTTCCAGCTCGATACTGATCGTCGGATCGCCGACAGTCGCGCGATGTGCGCCCGCTCGCAGCACGATTCCCGCAATCTCAGCGTCAGATTCCAGCACGTTGCCCGCGCGACGGATCTCCTCTTCGGTAGCCGGCTTCTTAAGATGCGCGACCTGCACTTCGCGCGCGCCGTCGCGCACCACCTCGATCTCTTCGACCCGCTTGCCGAGCGATCGCGCCAGGTGCAGCGGCATCCTAATGCCCGCCTCGGCGACCATGCACGAATCAATCTCGACAATGGTGTTGCTCCCCGCCTCGTAAAATCCAAGCACACCCTTGGCGCCGACCCTGAGCCGGATTCGCGACCGATAGCCGAACTCTGCCGGCGCCGGCTCGACGAGTCGAACTGGATCGATCTCGATGTTCAGCGCGTGCCCCAATTCGCGCGCTACGACCTCGCCCTTGAAACGCACCTGCGCGCCGTAATCGATATGCTGCCAGTCACATCCGCCGCATCTCGGTAGATGTGGACACGGCGCTATGCGACGGTCAGCACTAGCGCTGACGATCTCGCGAATCTTCGCGACCGCGTAATCGCGCCGCTCCGAAACTATCTCGACATTCAGCTTGTCGCCCGTGACGGCGCCGGCAACCATCACGGCCTTGCCCTCGTGACGCCCCACGCCGAACGGCCCGAACGTCATCGCGCTGATCTCAATCTCCGGCATCGGCACCCAAGTTTATTCCCCCTACGCAAGGCGCGCGACGCGCCTTATAATGATGCTCGCGCGAGCGGTCGCGCCATTCTACCCGCGCTCTCACCTGGTGACGCCTTGGCGATCGAGACCGAACTTCGCGAATTAATCGACCGGAATCTTCCCGCGGACTCTGCCCCGCACGTGTTCGCTTTCGCCGAGCGCCTCTTCGCGCGCGATTCCGCCGACAATCGCGAGCGCGTCCCGGCCAAACGGCGGCTTGCTCTCGTGCAGTCGGCGTTCGAGTTCTTTTCCGTCCGCACCGCGCCTGTAATCGCGCGAGTCGAGACCGTTACCGGCGACGACAACGACACGCTCACCGTCGTCGAGACCGTCACCCCCGATCGCCCGTTCATCGTGGACAGCCTGCTCGAATATTTCCACCATCTCGGCGCCACCGTTCGCACGATTCTCCATCCGATCATCCGAATTACTCGCGACAAGGAAGGGCGGATCGTTTCGTTCGAACAGTCCTCGTCCACCGAGCGCGGCGAGTCGTTCGTTCACGCGGAACTCGAGCTCACGCCGACCGCCGATCAGGCGCGTCAAATCGAGCGCGATGTCATCGCGATTCTGACCGAGGTCCAAGAGGCGACCGGCGATTTTGAGGAGATGACCGGCCGCGCCCTGCAGATTTGCGAGGAAACCGCGGCGGTCCGCGAACTGGTCGAGGTCCGCGACCTCCTGCGCTGGCTGGTCCAGGGCGGCTTCGTATTTCTCGGTTTCCGCCGCTACCTCGTGAGCGGCGACGACGGCGCCGCCCGGTTCGTGCTCGATCCCGGAACCGAACTCGGCATCATGCGCGAGGATGACGAGACGCGATTTCGCACCTCGGTCCCGCTCGACGAACTCTCGCCCGCGCGCCGCAAGCTCTTCTTCGAAGGACCGCCCCTGGTGATCGGCAAGAGCAGCGCCCAGTCGCACGTACATCGCCGCCGCCCGATGGACAGCGTCTCGATTCGCCGCGTCGATGGTTTCGGCCGCGTCGTCGCGTTCGACAGTTTCGTCGGCCTGTTCACGTCCAAGGCCTACGCCGAAGAAGCGCAACACATTCCGGTGCTGCGCGCGAAGCTGCGCGAAGTGCTCGAGTATGAGGGCGCCGCGCCAGGCTCGCACGACTACAAGGAAATCGTTTCCGCCTTTAACAGCTTTCCCAAGGACGAACTTTTTCGCGCGCCCGTCGCCGAATTGCGCGCACAGTTGCGCCTCATCCTCGACGTCAAGAGCGAGGCCTCGGTCCGCCTGTTCATCGCGCCCGACCTGCGTCACGGCAACGTCATCGCGCTGGTCGTGATGCCGCGCGAGGCCGGTTCCGCCGAGCTCAGCCGCCGCATCCAGGACACTCTCGCCGC
>PMOH01000184.1:7713-16174 GCA_003161515.1 Deltaproteobacteria bacterium | reverse complement strand
GACGCGCTCGGCGGCGAGATGGGCCTGGCGACCGATGAGACTGGAATCCAGTTTCGGTTTTTGAACACGCGCAAGGGGCCGGCGGTTCGGGCGAGGCGCGCGCAGGCGGACAAGGCCTTTTATCGAGCGCGCAGCAAGCGGGTGCTCGAGCGGACGCAGAATCTGCAGGTGCGGCAGGCGAGCGTCGAGCGGCTGATCGTCGCGGACGGCGCGGTGCGTGGGGTCGAGTCGCAGATTGGCGAGGTGTTCGAGGCGCCGACCGTCGTCATCACGACTGGCACGTTCCTGAAGGGCCTCGTGCATATCGGGTTGAAGAATTATTCGGCGGGACGCGCCGGCGACTTCGCCGCGATGGGTCTGAGCGAGAATCTGGGGCAGTTGGGATTTCGAATCGGCCGACTGAAGACCGGGACCTGCCCGAGGCTGGACTCGCGCACGATCGATTACTCTGCGTTGGAGATTCAGCCGGGCGACGAGCCGCCGCCGCCGTTCTCGTTCCGGACTGAGCGAATCACGCAGGAACAGATTCCTTGCCACCTGACCTGGACCAACGCGCGAACTCACGAGATTATTCGCGGCGGGATCGACCGATCGCCCATGTATTCCGGGGTGATCCAGAGCAAGGGGCCGCGCTATTGCCCGTCGGTCGAGGACAAGGTGATGCGGTTTAAGGACAAACTGCGGCATCAGATTTTCCTCGAGCCCGAGGGCCGCGACACGGTCGAGGTCTATCCCAACGGCCTGTCCACGAGTTTGCCGCTCGACGTGCAGCTGGCGATGGTGCGTTCGATCGTCGGCCTCGAGCAGGCCGAGATAATGCGGCCGGGCTATGCGATCGAATACGATTTCTCGGACCCCACGCAGTTGACGTCGTCGCTCGAGACCAAGCTGGTGCGCGGGCTGTTCTTTGCCGGGCAGATCAACGGGACGACTGGTTATGAAGAGGCGGGCGCGCAGGGGCTGATTGCGGGAATCAACGCGGCGCTGCAGGTGGGGGGCGAGCCGGCGTTGATTCTGCGGCGCGATCAGGCATACATCGGCGTGATGATCGACGACCTGGTGACGCGCGGGATTGGCGGCGAGCCGTACCGGATGTTCACGTCGCGCGCCGAGTATCGGCTGCTGCTGCGCGAGGATAATGCCGACCGGCGGCTGTCGCCGATTGGGGAGCAGTTGGGATTGCTCGACGCGTCGGCGGGTGCGCGCGTGCGGGCCAAGACCGAGGCGGTGCGCGCGGAAATTGAGCGACTCAAATTGAGTTTGATACCGGCGTCCGACGAGGTTAATTCAGCGATCGTCGCGCATGGTTCGACGCCGATCGCGCAGCCGGTGCGCGCGATCGAACTGCTCAAGCGGCCCGAGATTGGCTACGACGCTTTGATCAAGATGAGCGAGGTGGCGACGACCTTGAACCTTGACGAAGCGGCGGAGCTCGAGACCGAGGTCAAATACGAGGGCTACGTGCGGCGGCAGGTCGAGGCGGTCGAGCGGTTCGCGCGGCTCGAGGACACNNGTGCGTCCGCGGTCGCTGGGGCAGGCGGCGCGGATGCCGGGGATTACGCCGGCGGCAATTTCGATTTTGGCGGTGCATATTAAGAGCCGTCGCGATCGAAATGCGCGCGCCATCTGAGCCATTTCGCCTCAAAAGCGACGTTTCACGTGAAACATTTTCATACGATTATTCAATAAAATCAGCTACTTATATTTTTGGGATCGACGTTTCACGTGAAACATAAGAGCAAGGCAAAAGCGCCGAAGAAGCGAGTATCGAAGGCGGCGCCCCGAAAAAAGGCGCTGACTCCCGACCAGATTGCGGCTGCGGTTCGGGAGCAGCTGGCGCCGGCGGTTGCGCCGCTTGGGACGGTTGCCAATACCGTCCAGTTCCTTGACCGGATCGAGCGGATGGCGGCGACGCTCGCGGTGTGGGGGCCGAAGATTAATTTGACGGCGCATCCGAAGGATCCCGACGAGATCGTTTTCCACGTCTTCGACAGTATCATTCCAGTTTCGATTGCGGTCGCGTCGAAGATCCTGCGGCTGGGCGGGACCCATCGGGTGTTGGATATCGGCAGCGGCGCCGGCTTTCCCGGGCTGGTGATCGCGGCGGCGCTCAACGCGCAGGTGACACTGGTCGAGGCGCGGCGCAAGCGCGCGACGTTCCTGAGCGAGGCTGTGATTGAGATGGGGCTGAAGAACGTTCGCGTCGAGTGCGCGCGGGCTGAGTCGTTGGATCTGGGCGAGAACTTCGACCTGGTTACATCGCGGGCGGTTGCAAGCCCGAGTGCGCTGTTCGAGATCGTCGGCCGCGCGTTGCGTCGGGAAGGCGTGCTGATGCTCTACGTCAGTGCCGATCAGAAATTCGACGATGACGCCGTGGCGGCGACTACAGCTGGACTCTTCGATCGGGCGATTTCGGGCTACGATTTGCGCCACGGTCGGCAGGAAATGCATCGCGCGATCGCGACCTGGATCCGGAGATAATTAAATGTGGAACCCACCTGGGTTCCACACCTCCTTGGGCANNGCAAAATGGCGAGGACGCCATTTTGCTCTAAAGTTTTTCTCGACCTCATCGTTGGCCCGGTTTGGGGACGTTTCACGTGAAACATTCTCCCCCAAAAAATCAATAAAATCAGGTAGTTGCGCAAATCGGATCGCGCGATTTGCATTTATTTGCATGCGCGGATTTAATGATTTGCAGGTCGGTACGTTTCACGTGAAACGTTCTTGATGGCTCGGTTGCGGGGTAGGTCGTGGGGCGGGTAATCGCTATCGCAAATCAGAAAGGCGGCGTCGGTAAGACTACGACCGCGATCAATCTGGCCTTCGCTTTGGCCGATTCTGGCCGCAAAGTCCTGCTTATCGACCTCGACCCCCAAGGCAACGCCACTTCCGGTATCGCTACTCCAGAGGACGTCAGCGCCGCTCGTCGCGAGGGCAAGACTATATACCAGGCGCTGGTCGGCGGGTTGCCGATCATCGAAATTATTCGGCAGGTGCGGCCGACGCTGTCGCTTGCTCCGGCGGGGGACGACCTGGTCGGCGCCGAGATCGAGCTGGTCACGATGGAAGGGCGCGAACGACGCTTGCGAGCGCTCCTGGAGCCAATCCGGTCAGAATATAACTATGTTCTAGTTGACACGCCGCCGTCGCTTGGGATTCTCACGTTGAATGCGCTGGTCGCGGCGGATTCGGTGCTGGTGCCGATGCAATGCGAGTACTACGCACTCGAGGGTCTGAGCGCGTTGCTCGGCACGATCAACAAGGTCAAGGCGGCGCTCAGGCCGGGACTCGAGCTCGAAGGGCTGGTGCTCACGATGTTCGACTCGCGCAATCGGCTGAGCCATGAGATTTCAGACGAAGTCCGGAAACACTTTCCTGAGAAGGTTTTTAGCAGCGTGATTCCGCGCAGCGTTCGTCTGTCGGAAAGCCCGAGTCATGGACTGTCCGTGTTCGAATACGAGCCGAAGTCGGCGGGAGCGGAAGGGTATCGCGCGCTGGCGGCGGAGATCGTCGCGCGAGGGGAAACAAATAGTGGAACGACTTAATCTTAATGTGAAACCCGCGGTGGGTTTCACGCTTCCTTCGGCAGGGGTGACCCCTGCACCCAGTGATAATCGCAAAATGGCGAGGACGCCATTTTGCTCTCAGGTTCTTTTCCTGTGTTGTCATTCTTTTCTGTTCCCCCTTTCCCGCCGGGAAAGGGGGTGAGGGAGATAGGACGCGGCGGAATAGCTTTCTCAAATCCGGTTCCCCTTCCCACTATGGGAAGGGGCTAGGGGTTAGGTTGCCCGCTTCAAGCGACAAGCTGATGAGAAAATCTTAGAGGACTATCACGATGATGCGGAAACCATTGGGGCGCGGGCTTGATGCGTTGATCGGGAATCCGGCGGCGGGGATTGAAACCGACGCTGGCGACTCGCAATTCAGGATGGCGCCGGTCGGGAGTATCACCGCCGGGGAGTTTCAGCCGCGGATAAATTTTGACAAGGAGCGGCTGGCCGAACTTACCCGCGCGATCCAGAGCCAGGGGATTATCGAGCCGCTGATCGTGCGGCGAATCGACGCATCTGACGCTGACGGACCGCGGTACGAGTTGATCGCGGGCGAGCGGCGGCTGCGGGCGGCGCGCGCGGCGGGTCTCGAAACGGTGCCGGTGGTGGTGCGCGAACTCGACGATCGCGCGGCGCTGGAAATGTCGCTAGTCGAGAATATCGTGCGCGAGGATCTGAATGCGGTCGAAGAAGGGCTCGCGTTTTTCCGGCTGGTGGACCATTTCAACCTCAGCCATGACGATGTCGCGGCGCGTGTCGGCAAGAGCCGTCCTTACGTCAGCAACTCGATTCGATTGCTCGAACTGCCGCAACCGATTCTGAATATGATTGCGAAGGGTGAGCTCTCCGCGGGGCAGGCGCGGCCGCTGCTCTCGATAGAATCGTCGGAGAAGCAGCTATCGGCGGCGCGGCGGATCGCGGGGGCCGGAATCTCGTCGCGCGGGGCCGAGGAAATGGCGACGGCAAATCGGCCGCGCACCAAAGCGTCCAACGCGCGCGCCGCCGGAGACGCCAATCTGAATGCACTCGCCGAGGGCTTGCAGCGCGCGCTCAAGCGCAAGGTCAGAATTTTCAAGCGGCGCGGGCGGAGTCCGGGGAGAATCGAGATCGATTACTACGACGATAATGATCTGACGGCAGTCGCGGAGATGTTGTTGGGGAATTCGCGGGCGTCGATGCGGGCGTAGTGCGGGGAAGGGTAAATCACTTTATTGAACGCGGAACCCACCGTGGGTTCCGCACCTCCTTGGGCAGGGGTGACCCCTGCACCCAGTGAGAAGAAATCGCAAAATGGCGCGGACGCCATTTTGCTCGAAGGTTCTTTTTCCTGTGTTATTCAGGCCTCTGCATTCAGAGCGAAGCGAAGCTCTTACCTCGCCCTTCGGGAGTGGTCGTGCGGCGACACTTGTGTCGCGCACGGGTGAGGGCGCTGGCATCGTGATGAATGCCGGCGCCCTCACCCGCGCCGGAGGCGCGTCCTCTCCCGGGGGGAGAGGTGTGGGATCCGATCGCATCACAAAACCTGGCCTGCTCACTTTTTGTTGAGCTAACCCTTTGTCGCTGTGCGGAGTTTCGTTAGGTCGTAGTTTAGTAGTTGATCGATTCTGTCCACGGTTACGTCGGGGGGCAGGTATTTGGATACCTCGGTGGTGTCGGCGGCGTAGTGGCCCTGGCGGGGGAATACTGTGGTTACGTTTTTGCCCCAGGTTTTTTTTACTGCGTCGAGGATGCGGACTTTGTCGTCGATTAGGACGTAGTGGTCGGCGGGGTAGCGGGTTTTTACGTCGTCTAGTTCCTGCTCCTTGTGGATGTAGATCATCACCTTTTCGTCGACTGCTTCGCGCAGGCCTGAGCGCTCGATTTTTAGCGGCTGGAAGATCATATCGCCGTCGGAGAGGATCGCTGTCTCGCCGTATTGCTGGTAGCGCTCGATGACGTCGAGCGCGCAGGGGAACAGGCGGTTGGCGAAATGATAGTTCATCAGGAAGTAGGAGACTGCGATGATGCCGAAGTCGCGCGGATGGTTGACGCGGTAGCGTTGCAGCGCGCCGAGGTAGTCGGCGTAGCCGAGCTCGGTGCGGAGTTCCTCGAAATATTCCCAGTAGCGGGTCTGCTGTTCGCTGCCGATGTCGCGTTCGAGGTTGCGTTTCATGTCGGCGACGATGTGATCGTTGTCGATGAGGGTGTTATCGACGTCGAATAAGAAGACGACATGTTCTGAGGGCATTGGGGGGAGTCCTCCGGGGGTAATGATTGCGATTATTTGGGGTGAAGGGAAATGGATGGCAAGGTGCGCTGCGCGATTTTCGGAGACCGGAACCGGCGGCGCTTGCGCACCGCTGTCCGAGGCCCTTTCCTCCTCTCGCGTTGCTCGGGTCGTCAGGGTGACACAAAAACGCGAGCTGTCCGGAGAGCCGTTCAGGCCGCTCGCGTGCTCGGGTCGTCAGGGTGGACAAAAAAAATGATGCTGCGGGCGCAGCAGACGATCCAAAGAACCTAACCCCTAACCCCTTCCCGAGCGGGAAGGAGGACCGGAAATTAGGAGAACGGGAAGGGGAACCAGAGGTTTCGGCGGGATTGTGGCGTCCTATCCCCCTCACCCCCTTTCCGATTCGGAAAGGGGGGACAGAGGCGCGCGGGGGAGACCCTTCTCTCGGTGAAAGGGGGACCGGTTTTTTGAGGGCCGGGCGGGATTTCCGCTCGGCCCTCTTTTGCGATGCGAATTGAGATGCGCGGCCTAGTCGAACATCAGGACGGTGCGGGCTACTTCGCCGGCTTTCATGGCGCGGAAGGCTTCGTTTACGTCTTCGAGTTTGCCGCGGCGGGTTATCATGTCGTCGAGGTCGAGGCGGCCTTGTTGGTACAGCTCAATAATGCGGGGCATGTCGATGCGGAAGCGGTTCGAGCCCATGAAGCATCCCTGGATGCGCTTTTCGAACAGCAGCGAGAAGCCGTCAACGTCAACCTTTTGGCCGAGCGGGACCATCCCGACTATGGTGGCGATGCCGCCCGGGGCGATCGATTCGTAGGCCTGTTCGGCGGCGACTTTTAGGCCGATCGCTTCGAAGGAATATTCGACGCCGCCGCCGGTGAGGGCGCGAATCTGATCGACGGCGTCGCCCTTGGACGCGTCAACGGCGTGAGTCGCGCCGAGTTTTTTTGCGAGTTCGAGTTTGGCGGGGAACTTGTCCACCGCGATGATCATTCGCGCGCCTGCGATGCGGGCGCCCTGGATGATCGCGAGGCCGACGCCGCCGGCGCCGAAGACGGCTACCGTGGAGCCGGGAGCAACCTTGGCGGTGTTGAGCGCGGCGCCCACGCCGGTCATCACGCCGCATCCGATGAGCGCAGCGCGATCGAGCGGCACGTCGTCGGCGATTTTCACCAGCGCGTTTTCGTGCAGCAGCATTTTCTCGGCGTAGCCGGAGAGGTCGGCGAACTGATTAACCATCTTGCCCTTCTGCGAGAGGCGCGGCTTGTCAGTCGGGGTGCGCTGAGTCGCGGCTTTGTTGGAGCAGAGGTTCGGGTGTCCGGACATGCATTCTTCGCAGTAGCCGCAGAAGACCGAGAGGCATGCGATGACGTGGTCGCCGGGTTTGAGGTACGAGACCTGCGAGCCGACTTTCTCGACGACGCCGGCGGCCTCGTGGCCGAGGATGGCGGGCGTCGGCCACATGTAGAGGCCGTCAACGAAATGGAGATCGCTGTGGCATACGCCGGAGGCGACGGTGCGCACGACGACTTCGCGCTCTTTGGGTTCGTCGATATCGACTTGCTCGATGGTGAGTGGCTGACCGGGACCGTGGAAGACAGCAGCTTTCATTATTTTTAGAACCTCGAATTCAGTTTTTTCAGTCTTTTCAGTGATCCGAATCTGCGCTCGTTGCGCGGAACCTCTCCCCTGGCCCCTCTCCCTTCTGGAGAGGGGAACCGGAGGTGGAGGGACTATTCCGCTCCGTCCTATCCCCCTCACCCCCTTTCCCGCGGGAAAGGGGGGACAGAATGGGTAACCTTTTTGTGAGACGCGACACTAGTTGAACATCAAGACTGTGCGGGCGACTTCGCCGGCTTTCATCGCGCGGAAGGCGTCGTTGACGTCTTCTAGTTTGCGGCGCTGGCTGATCATATCGTCGAGGTTGAGGCGGCCCTGCAGGTAGAAGTCGATGTACTTGGGCATGTCGATGCGGAAGCGGTTCGAGCCCATGTTGGAGCCTTGCAGTTTGCGCTCGGTCAAAAACATGTAGCCGTCGATTTCGACCTTCTGGCCGACGGGGATCATGCCGATGACGGTTGCGGTGCCGCCGGCTTTGAGCGAGTTGAAGGCTTGCTCGGCGGCTTTCTTGAGACCGATAGCTTCGAACGCGTAATCGACACCGCCACCGGTCATCTTGCGGATTTCATCGACGGGGTCGCTGCTCGAGGCGTCAACGGTGTCGGTCGCGCCGAGCCGTTTCGCCATCGCGAGCTTCCCTTCGAACATATCGACTGCGATAATTTTTCGCGCTCCGGCAATTCGCGCGCCCTGGATCGCCGCGAGGCCGACGCCGCCGGCGCCGAAGACTGCGACGGTCGAGCCGGGCTCGATTTTGGCGGTATTGAGCACAGCGCCGACGCCGGTGGTGACGCCGCATCCGATGAGCGCGGCGCGATCGAGCGGGAAGTCCTCGCGAATTTTCACCACCGCGTTTTCATGCAGCAGCATTTTTTCGCAGTAGGACGAGATGTCGAGGAACTGNNGTCGCGGCCTTGTTCGAGCATCGATTTGGATGTCCCGACATGCACTGCTCGCAGTTGCCGCAGAAGACCGAGAGGCAGCAGATGACGTGATCGCCAGGTTTGACGTAGGTGACCTGTTTGCCGACTTCTTCGATGATGCCGGCGGCCTCGTGGCCGAGCACGGCGGGCGC
>PMOH01000184.1:0-7696 GCA_003161515.1 Deltaproteobacteria bacterium | reverse complement strand
AGGACTTCGCGGTCCTGGGGTTTGTCGAGTTCGACGTCCTCGATACTGAGCGGCAACTTGGGCCCGTGGAAAACGGCGGCTTTCATCCTGAGTGCTCCTTGAGTGTGCGATAATGTTGGCTGCACGTGCGCGAGAAAAAATAGTCGTCGCGCGTGCGCTCTGGCGATTACCTTACTACCACACTGACGGCGCATTTCCAGTGCGGGGAAGAATAATCGCCTGCGCGGCGGNNAAGCGCAAAGTTGCGCGCGGCGCGCTACTTTGCTCTCAGGGGCGGTGGCTCGATGGAGTGCGTAACAGTAGCGGAGCGGCTAGCGGTTGCGGCGGTCGGCGGTTGAGAAGGAGTAGGTTTTTGGCGCGTGCTCTTTGAGATAGGTGCGCAGCGAATCCATGCCGTTGTCGCGAATCGTGGGTTTCCAACCAGTTGGAGAACGCTCTTCGATCCACCATTGGTTGAGAGCGAGCCGGATGTACACGATCATGTTTTTGCCGACCTCGGCGCTGCCGCGACCGCCAAAATGAGTCAGGCGCAGGTCGAACTCGTCGAGCACTTCGCGCCAGTAGTCCCAGTTCAAGCGAAAGGGATTGGTCGGTGCGCCCTCGGGGACTTCCTGAGCCTTGATTGCATACCGCTCCATCAGCACCTTCTGGAGGCGGTGGGCAGTCTCGCGTTCTGCCGCCAGGGCTCCCTTATCTTCGCTAACCCTGCGCAACAGTGCGATTTTTCGCAGTGCGTCTTCGACCGTCATCTTCCCCCCAGGTTGGCGGTTCCTTGTGATCGACAATAAAGTTAGCTGTATGATGTGTTGGATTCAAGAACCCCATCGAAACTAGTCTAACAATCGCGCGAGACCGGATGAGTTGACTTAGGGGGACCTTGTAAAAAGTACAACGCCCTTGGCCGGGACGCCGTCGATGCGGAATAGAAAACTGAAAGCCGCATGAATATGCGAGAATGTGAGGGCGTTAGTGGAGCGCGTTAACGTTCGCGCCGGTCAGCGCCTAAAAAATGAATAACTCCTCGGCGCGTGAACGCTAAGATATTTGCGGAGCGATTCGACACCGTGGCCGCGAATCGTGGTTTGCCAACCGCCAGGGAACTTTTCCTTGATCCACCATTGGCTGGTACCGAGCAGGATGTAGGCGACGACGTTTTTGGTGATCTCGGCGCTGCCGCGACCGCCAAAGTGATTCAAACGCAGGCCGAACTCTTCGAGCAGCGCGTTCCAGTAGTTCCAGTTTAAGCGGAAGACTGTGGTCGTCGGTGAGGGATCGGGAATGTCGGCAGCGTTGATCGCGTACCGCTCCATGAGGACCTTCTGCAAGCGATGCGCGTTCTCGGCCTCGGCCGCTACAGCGCCGTTATCGGTGCTGATCCTGCGCAACAACGCGATTTTTCGCAGTGCGTCTTCAACCTTCATCGACAGCCCCCTCTTTTTGGATGACGACTCTGTGGTTGGGAGCAAAAATACAATTCCCGCCTGTTTGTTACAATAATCTCGCTGGCGGAGATTGCGCCTGTTTGTTACAAAAACCCCCGCGACAGTTGGTGCGACCGGGCTCAATCATGGGAAGAACGCAGGTCGATACGTGCTGTTGACGGGGACGCCGTCGATCATCGTGGGATCACTTGGCTACGGGAAAAATTCTGGCGGAGATTTGCCGGTGATCGTCACAGCGTCGAGATGGGCGGCGGGTGAGTTAGCGCGCGCGTACAGGCGGGCAACGTCGTCGCGGTAGATGAGGCGCCAATCGCGTTGGGCGTCCATCAGCTTGATGGCGGGCAAATCCTGTTCGAGCAAAACGAAATCATGCGGATAGGCCGTGAGGGTTTGCGCGGCGCCGTCGAGGTTGTTGGCGAACTTCAACCAATCCCACACGACCGCGGGCGGATAAGCGAGGTCGTAGCGGCCGTCGATGAAAATTTTCATGCCGGGCGCGCCGTGCCAGATGACGTACTGGCCCCATCCGTACTGCGCGAGCACGTTGCCCTCGAGGTCGTGAGTTTTCATGAAGTCCAGCGCACGCACGGGAAATCCATGCACGTTGATTCCCGGGGTCAGCACTCCGTCGAGGCGCGCGAATGAAATCGCGACGACTGCGATCAGGATTTCCATGGTCAAACGGCCGGCGCGCGAGACTTCGCGAGCATTCGGCGCGGGTGCGGCAGTGACGTCGCGCGATTTGAAGAGTAGGCCGAGGTGGTTCGCAAAGACCGGGGCAATCGCGATCGCGGCGATGGGGATATTGCGTTCGGCGGCGAAGGCCATCGCGAGCGTGAAGGCGGCGACTGCGACCATTGGAGTGTCGCCACCGCGGGGCGTGAGGATCACTGATAACACGGCGGCGGCAAAATACAGCAGCACCAGGACGAAATACTTCTGTGCGAAACTGCCGCCGTCCGCCTGCATCAGTGCGGAGAGCAGGGGTTTCCAATCTTCGATCGCGTAGTGCGTCATCGGGTTGAAAATCGAGTGGATCAGGGTGAGCCAGGTGTCGCGGGCGGGCGGGATCAGGAAAGTGCAGAGCGTAGATGCGGCGGCAGCGGCGGCGATCGCGATGATCCAGAGACCGCGGCGCGGACTGGTGCGTGCGACGAGGTCGAGTAGGAAGACGGTTGCGCCATAGACGCCGATCACGACGATGCCGAGAAAAAATCCGCCGTGGAGGTTGCTCCAAATCGCGACGATGGGAATCGCGAGCCAGAGCGGGGCCGAGCCGCGCCAATTGTGGCGGCTGAGCAGCGCGATGATTGCGGACAGCGCGAGGAAATCGAAGAGCGTCGGGCGGAATTGCATCGCGGGCAGGAGCATCAGGGGGACGATCATCAGAATTGGAATTTGCGCGAGAACCGGCGCCGCGGTTTCGGCCATCGCGAGGACCATGAAGCAGATGGTGCCGGCGCTGCAGGCGAACTTGAACAGCTTCAAACCCCACGGGCCGAACAGGTTGAAGAGCGCGCCCATGGTCACTTCGCCGAGCCATTCGTGACGCAACCACGGGTAGCCGACTGCGGAATACGAATATGGATTGCCGCGCGGGAGCGAGCCGTGAGCGAGGAGCTCGCGGCCCCAGAGGACGTGGCCCCACATGTCGGAATCGGCGAGCTGGCGCGCGTCGGCGATCACGATCGCGATGAGGACGAGAGCCGGGGAGTAGCGAAGGAGCGAGACGCGTGCGGGAGTCGCAGCAGTCAAGGCGAAGTCCGCTACGCTCGGGCGCCGAAGCAGATGGTCTCGTTGACGAGTCGCACACTGCCGGCGTCGTCTGCGAATTCGCGCGCCGAGGCGACGACTGCTTCGCGCACGTTGCGGGCAACGTCGGGCGGCATTTTGGAGAGCGTCGCGCGGGTGCCACCGATTTGTGCGCGGAAGTCGGCGAAGGCGTCGGCCGAGGGAAATTCGAAGGTGACGATCAGGCGCTCGATCGTCACGTCATGGAAGCCTGCGGCGGCGAGCGCGCGCTCGAGGATCGTGGGGTCGGCGAGGCGCATCGGTTCGAGCGCGTTGGGCGGCGGCACGATGCCGGTGATGCGTCGAATCGCGTCGCGCGCGAGCGCGCACATCGGGACCTTGTCGGCCTGCGACCAGACTGCGGTTGCGAAGCGGCCGCCGGGCTTGAGTGCACGGTGCATCGCGCGCACCACGCCGTCGAGGTCGGGCATGAACATGAGGCCCCATCGGCAGAGCGCGGCGTCGAAGGAATGGGGGTCGAGGCGGAGCGATTCGGCGTCGGACTCGACGAGATCGACGTTGGTGAGACCAGCGGCGTCGATTCGTTCGCGCGCGATCGCGAGCATCCCAGGTGACATGTCCACGGCGACGACGCGTCCTGAAGGTCCGACGGCGCGCGCACAGGTCAGCGCGGGCTCGCCGCTACCGGTTGCGATGTCGAGGACGCGATTGCCGGCGCGC
This sequence comes from Deltaproteobacteria bacterium, assembly GCA_003161515.1. Classification (GTDB taxonomy): domain Bacteria; phylum Desulfobacterota; class Binatia; order Binatales; family Binataceae; genus Binatus. The sequence goes on along the minus strand of PMOH01000184.1, from coordinate 3,782 downwards.
ACGCCTGCGAGCTCGACGAGGCGGTCATTGACGATTTGCGCGGCGCGCTCGAAGGTCGGCCACCATCGTTTCCATCCCTCGGCGCTGTCGTCCCACGCGGTTTTCTGCTGGCCCTTTATTTTCAAAGCTTCGGGATTCTGATCGCTCATCGCATCTCACTTTCGCAGCACTGTTACGCCGCGCAGGCGCGCGACCGTTTGCGGATATTCCTTCTTATATGACTGGGCGGCGCCGGGCGCGAGGTTTTGATCGCCGATAATCAACACGGCGGCAGCGGTCGCTGATGAATCATAGCGAACCGCGCGATCGAGTTGATCAGCAGGGAGATAATATCGAAGGACTTCGATCGCGTAGGACGGGACGACGGTCATGACTTCGCCGGGCTTGAGCGCGGAATCGGCGGCGGCGATTGCTTCGCGATATTGCGCGTCGTGCGATTTGCGATCGTACGAGACGATATGGCCGAGCGAGAATGCGATTGCGAGTGCCAGGGCGAGGGCGGGCACGGCGGCCCGCCCCACTGATGCGGCGCCGATGCGAATGGAAGCCCTGGGCATTTCGAAGATTCCGACTGCGACGAGGATGAAAAACGGAACGAAGCATGAGAGCGCGTAACGCTCGACGAAGACGGGAGCGATGGCGCACGACGCGATGAGCATCATGAGCGGCGGCGCCCACATCCAGAGGAGCGCGAAGGCGATTGGGTCGCGCGCGCCGCGCCGCCATCCACGGACGACGCCCCAAATCGCGAGCAGCGCGAGAATTGGAAAGGCGATGCTGCCGGTGGCTTTGTTGAATAGCGCGAAAGGCTCGTAGAGAGCGGGAAGCTTGCGCCATCCACCGAGGCTTCCCGTTGAGGCTGCGTGCAGCGATGAGAAAAGTTTCGGCAGGAGGATCAGTCCGGCGGCGGCGAGGGCGATCGCGATCATCGCAGCGCGACGAACCTTCGCGTTGTCGGGGAGCCATCCGGCGCGCGCGATTATATAGATTAGCCAGAGGCCTTCGGTCGCGGGGATCAGTAACGCGGCGAAGTTCGAGGCGATTGCGATTGCGGTTAGGATTACGACTGCGGCGTAGTTGGCGAATCCGCCAATGCGCAGGGCGCGAAGGAAAATCGTGACTTGCGCGAGAATCGCGGCGAGCATCAGCGGATACATCCGGGCTTCGTGCGAGTATTTGATCGTGACGAGATTCAGCGCGAAGACGATCGCGCTGAGCGATGCGACGGTGCTGGCGTCGTCGCGGGTCAGCGGCGATTCCTCGAACAGTTCACAGACACAGAAATAAACGAGCAGTATCGACGCGACGCCGAGGGCCGCCGAGAGCGCGCGCATCGCGGTCAGACTCGAGCCGAACAGCGCGATCCATCCGTGCAGCATCAGGTCGTGAATCGGCAGCTCGCCGGGATTGAGCGACGGTTGTCGCGCGATCACTTCGTGCGCGGTTTGCGCAACGGCGGCGGCCCATGACGCGCCTTCGTCGGGCGACATTTCGAGCGTGCCGAGATTGGCAAAGCGCAGCGCGCTGCCCGCACTGAGCGCGACGAGGAGAAGAATCAGATTTAGCGCACGGCGTGAAACGAGCGGGTGGGAGATCGTACGGTCGAGCGGGCGGCCCGGTGGCTGATCGCGCTCGTCGGCTTTGGAAGGGCTCGTGGTCAGAGACCTTTCCTTAGCTGGGGCGCGGGACGAAAGCCTACCGTGCGCGAGGCCGGGATTGTCATCGGCGCGTTGGTGCGCGGATTGAAACCGGCGCGCGGTTTGCGGCGACGCACGGAGAAGGTGCCGAAGCCGGGCACCCAGAAGCGCTTGTCCTTGCGAATCGCGCGCGCGATTTGTTCGAAGGCGAGGTCCAGGGTGGCGGCGACCTGCTTTTTCGGCTGATCGGTGGACCGCGCGATCGTATCAATCAATTCCGCTTTGGTCATCGACGGGACCTCCTAGCGATTTTCTATAGCCGAACCTCGGACAACGCCATAGATGCAGGCGGTCCGATCTGTTCCCGCTGGATCCACTCGTCGATAGCCGAGAGCGCGCGATTGCCCATCTGGATTTTTTTCTCGCGGCCGCGCGCGCGGATTTTCAAATCAGGCATCAAGCCATAATTCGCGTTCATCGGCTGAAAATCGCGACGGGTTGAATCGGTGATGTAGGCAATCAGCGAGCCTATCGCGGTCTCGGGCGGCGGCACGACGAGTTCGCGATTCATCAGGAGGTTGGCGGCGTTGATGCCCGCGAGCAATCCGGCGGACGCTGACTCGACGTAGCCTTCGACCCCGACCATCTGACCGCTGAGAAAGAGATCGTCGCGGGTTTTGAGCTGGAGCGTCGGGAGGAGCAGGCGCGGCGAATCGACGAAGGTGTTGCGATGGATCGAGCCGAGGCGCACGAACTCGGCGTGCTCCAAGCCGGGGATCATTCGCAGCACGCGGCGCTGATCGGGATACGTCATCTTGGTCTGGAAGCCGACCATGTTGTAGAGATGGGCAGCGGAGTCGTCCTGTCTGAGCTGCACGACCGCGAAGGGGCGATGGCCGCTGCGTGGCTCTGAGAGCCCGACCGGGCGCATCGGGCCGAAGGCGAGGGTCATCGGGCCGCGTCGCGCCATTTCCTCGATCGGCATGCATCCTTCGAAATAAACCGGTTTTTCAAATGCGTGCAGTTCAATTTTTTCGGCCGCTACCACAGCCGCGACGAAGGCTTCGTACTGAGCTTCGGTCATCGGGCAGTTGATGTAGTCGTCGCCGCCCTTGCCGTAGCGCGAGGCCATGAAGGCGACGCTCATGTCGACGGAATCAGCGGCGACGATGGGCGCGATCGCGTCGTAGAAATACAAGTTGCGCGGACCGATCAGATTATTCAGCGATTCGCCGAGGGCGGGGCTGGTCAGAGGACCCGTCGCGAGAATTGTCATGCCGCTCGGTATCGCGCATGCTTCGGCGCGCGCAATTTCGACCATCGGATGTTGTTCGAGCGCGGCGGTGATACTGCGAGAGAAGTCATTGCGATCGACGGCGAGGGCGGAGCCGGCGGGGACGCGCGCGCGATCGGCGGACGCGATAACGAGCGAGTCGAGGCGGCGCATTTCTTGTTTGAGGACGCCGACCGCGGTGTCCATCGAGTCGTTGCGGAGCGAATTCGAGCATACGAGTTCCGCGAAGTCAGATGTGCGGTGAGCTTCGGTCATTTTCACCGGGCGCATTTCGATGAGGCGGACGCGGATGCCTCGGCGCGCGAGTTGCCATGCGGCTTCGCTGCCGGCGAGTCCGGCTCCGATGACGGTTACTTGTGGTTCGTTCATGGCGTAAATGGGGCGAAGGTGATCGTGGCGGTTTTTGATGTTGGTGTAAACGGGGGAGTTCTCCGAACCTCTCCCCTATCAAGAAAGTGGCGATGAAAATAACGCAAAGAAATAATCGCCTGCGCGGCGGGCGGCAGGGGTGACCCCTGCACCCAGTGAGAAGCGCAAAGTTGCGCGCGGCGCGCTACTTTGCTCTCAGGTTCTTTTTTCGGGAGGACGCTCGAGGATTTCGCGCGTAAATGCGTCTCGGCTTTTCAGTTTGGAAACTTCTGCGAGGGGGACATTTGGATAAGGGAATTTTTTGTTGGTAATCCTTTCAATAATTCGCGGCGATGTGATCCAAGCCGCGAATTTAGGTTCGTTTCAAATCGTCTAACGGGGGCGTGCGCTGAGCCGATCGAGAAACCTACCGACCTCGAAAGAATCATTTCAGGATGACCTTATGATGAGATGGGATCGCCAGAGTTGGTACAGGATCTGGA
>PMOH01000279.1 GCA_003161515.1 Deltaproteobacteria bacterium | reverse complement strand
CCGGAGAATCTGCTCGCCGTCAACTCGAGATCAGACAGCTTCAAGTTGATACTGGCTATCTCGAACTGATCGCCCCATGTGCCGTTCGCATTGACCGTCATCGCGGTCCCCGATGGCTTGTTGAATATCGTGGCGTACGCGACCCGGGCTGCGGTGAGATCGGTGCTGAGCGCAATCGCGAGCTTGCCGAACGAACCGCGCGCAGTCCCGCTGATCGAAACCGGATCGGGAATCGAAAGCCCGGGCGGAATGTGCGACCCGATGTCAGCCAGCGGCCGGATGCTGTCGAGCACGATTGAGTCGAGCTTCAAGTTCAGATCGACCGGGATTCCGGAGGCGTCCAGCACGCCATGTTCGAGCATCGGCCCGAGCTTTCCCGACGCCGCGACGTTCTGCTCGTCGCCCGCAAAAGCGAATTTCGTCTCGACCTCGAACGCCGACGCGGCGTTGAAATTTGTGACATCGAAATCCAGATGACGGACGTGAATCGGCGCCATCTTCTCGCCCAGATCGTTGAAATAGACAGCACCATCCTCGACCGTCAGCGCCTTGATCGCCAGGTCGGCCAGCGACGATCGCTTCTTGCGCCGAGGCCGCGCTGACTCGGCTTCTTTCCGCGCTTCATCGGGACTGGCGCCAACCGTGCTCAGGTTGAGCACGCCGCGCGCGTCCATCACGATTCGGATGTCGGGCTTGATCAGTTCGAGTCTCACCACCTTCGCCTCGCCATAAAGCAGCGGGAAAAACTCGACGTCGATCGACACGTCATTGGCGGTGACAAACGGCTTGGTCGAGAACGCCGGATCGTCTGCTATCGTGAGACCGCTGACTTCGACCGACACGCCCCATCCCATCTGCGCCTGTATCTTCCCGACCTGGACCTGTCGGCCCAGCGCGTCACTCACGCGCGCGAGCATTCGCTTTTCGTTGTGGGCGACGATCGAGCTCAGATTGAAGTACGCATACGCAGTCAGCCCCGCCGCGATCAGCACTATCGCGCCAACTACGATGCCCGAGATGAGCAGTATCCTGCGCACACTGCGACACTAGCGATTCGGCGAGTTTAAGTAGAACCGCGTGCCGCAGATCGTCAGTTGATCGCCAGATACGTTGCACCCCCGGCGCTCCGCGGCGGAATTCAGCCGCGCGCGATCCACAACGACTATGTCGATTCCCGACAAGCCTTCGCCGCGCCCGTCCGTCGCCTCGACGAACCTGACGCTGGCATTGTCGAGCGCCATCTCGAGGCGGCCGCGCGCATCCTTGCGAACCGGCACGCCCGCGATACCGCTCCATCGCTCGGCCAGCCCTGCCGGATCGGGCGACTGCAGTTCGACCGCCGAGTATGCGCTCACGATTTCCGTTCGTTTCGCGCTGCGCCATCCGCTTCCGCCGGCCGGCTCCCAGTTGCCCTCGACTTCGCCCTTCGCATCCCAATCGATCTCGAAAAACGAGCCGCCGGTGTCGGCCGGATGCAATTGCATCACATGATAGCCGCCGCTCTGGCGCTCCCACGCGATTCGGATACCCATCGACCGCGCGCGCTCGCGCCGCTCGAGCTGCGCCGCGTGACTCTCGCATTGACAGATGACCATGTAGCCAGTGTCGCCGCCGCGCCGCTTGAGGTAGCGGCCGCCCGCGGTGCCTTCCTTGATCGGCGCGACCACTTCGATGAAGTTGTTGCCGACCGGCAGCAGCGAATTTTCCAGGCCAAACACGCCAACCCCGGGATCGATGTAACAGACCTCGAGCCCAAACACGGCCTTCAGATCATCGATCACCGGCGCGAGCTTGTTGGCAACCAGCGCAATCTGGCGAAGTCGAATCGACATGGCATCCTCCTATCTACGGCATTACTTCGGCACTTCTACCATCTGTAGGTACTGCTGCACTTTGGTAGAATTAAAAAGGATGCGGAAACACAGCGGCCAGTCTTGACCCCACTCTACCCCACTCCACCGTTGTGGGATGTGGTGGGATAAGGTTGCTCCGACCCCTGGGTCAACTCTTGAGTATGAGTCAAGTGACATCGTTCGAGCCGCGCTTGCGTTGCTTCTTTTTCGGACTTTCCGCACGCGAGAAGTAGTACCTGAACATGACGCCGATTGTCATTGACAAGAAACTATCCGCTGCGGCGTAGGAAATGTTGGGAGTTCGAACGAGCGCTATCGTCAAGTATATCCAGAGCACGGAACCAACGATTGTAAGAACGAATCGCCAGAATATATCGGCTATCGCAGTAAAAACGCGTATGCGTTCGTCGATGTTCAACGGATGAGCTGATAAAAGGGCAGACGTGTCAGCTCGGCCGAGTCAAAGATGTATTGATCGCGCTCGTCTATTTCGCACACGTCACAAAGTATCTGCTCAGGAACGTCATCCTCAGAATCAACAGACAACAACATTTTCCCGCACTGAGGACAAATCAATCCAATCTTTCTAGCGAATACACCTTGTCGCACCGCAAGATCGCAAAGAAACTCTGCGAACCGAAAGGGTATCCCAAAAAATGCACGTATATTTTCTACGTATATACGGTCCGGATCGGTGTCCTCGACCAGCTTCTCGCGATTAGCGACAAATGGCCCGATGCCTGGCGTATGCTCAATTAAATTTAAGAATTTGTGCAATGACATCTGTGGTGCCCTTAGGGCTGGTCGAGAACTTAGGAAATCGCACTACCCCCGACCCTGCATCGACCACAAAGCGCGAGATGGGCGACTTGTCGTCGCGTATGGAGAATTGAGTTTTCTGCAATGGCGACTTGGCGATTATTTTATAAACATCTTGTCGGTCGCGCTTAATCATAAAGGTTTCGTCCATTATCTCGACGGTCGTAGACTTAGCATTTTTCCATTGGGCTGCTGGCGAATCTACGATGTCTTTTTCCCATAGCGCCTTGACGCCGCGGTTAATATCCATCGGCGACGGACTCCATGACGGCGCGAGCGTAGCCTTAACCGATGTAAGAATTGTGCTTTCGTCGATGTTTCGAGAGCGTACGGAGACGGGACTATTGTCGAAATATGAACTGAGGTCTTTCTCCATGATCGTAAATTTTACTTGCAAGACGCTCCCTTCCGCTATGACGGATATCGGCCACTTAAATTCGATATACTCGCGCCGCGGAGTGTCCAAGATTACGACGCCAAATTTGAGGTCAGCTAGGAAAAAATACTCTCGACTTGCTCCCGACGTGCTCTTGATCTGCGGGGCGATGTTTCCGCCAATTGGATTTGACGGAAACCCACTTCCGATTGGAGACGGGAGATCGAAAAGATGAACATGCTGTCGATTACAAGGATGATACTTGGCAGCAAATCCGACGATGTCTGACTCTGTCGCTTGTTTTACAACTTCAGCGATTGCCGCATCTTTGTTCAAATTGCCCAAGTTCCATGTGGCGCGCAGAACGGTAATCGGATACAGATTCAGCAATCGTGCCAGCTCGTTCCGAGTCACGTCGTTCCCCCTTAACCATTTGTGAATGGAGTCCCCAGAAGGCTTAAAACATGTCTTCTCACCAAAAGCAATCGGGGTTATAAACAATGCGACTGGCGTGGGAATATTACGCCAATCTGTAAGATTTACGGTCTCGACTTGCGATTCTTCCGCCAACGGGCGTTGACGGCTTTGCGAGCGATCTCCGAGCGGCGGGCTTTGGGGAGTTTGGTCCTGCGCACCTTGCCGCCTAGTTTTCCGAGTGCAATGGCAGCAGGATTCTTGGCAGGCGGTTCCGGCTCCGGCTCTACTGGCTGACCTGTCGCGAGCTTGACGATCTCGCCAGCTAATAGATTGGTATCGCGCGGCATCAGCTTTCTTCGAATCATGCGGCGAGTATGCCGCGATTGATTTCGTATTCAAACGCGCGCCGCTTTCAAAGTGCAGCAGTACCCATCTGTAGTGGTCTCGGATGAAGCACCTACTACCGGTAGCTTCGTTCCGACAAAAATCACTTTTTCTGGAGGTGCGGGGATTCGCTGGAGTTTCGTGTTAACTGGAGTCATAGGAGCCAGATTACCACTGTCGGACCTACTGCATAAGGCGAAAAAGTTCAGGGCTAGAGAGGCGGTGAGGTCATGGCGTCTCCCGGTCTCAAGCGTTAGTGCGAGTGAAGTGATCGGCGATCACTTTTGCTACGCAGCAGGTCACCTTCTTTGCGGTCGGGATGTGGAGAAACTCGTTGGGGCCGTGCGCGTTGGCGTGTGGGCCCAGGACGCCTGTGATCAGAAATTGCGATTGCGGAAAGCGCTCGCCCAACGTTCCCATGAACGGAATCGTGCCGCCTTCGCCCATGTAGGCGGTCGGTTTGCCGAAGTAGTCATTCGACGCTGCGTCGAGGCTGCGCTCGAGCCACGGCGAAAGTTCGGGCGCGTTCCATCCGCTCGCGCCCCAGTTGGATTGGAATGTCACCTTGCATCCGTAGGGCGGATCCTTTTCCAGAATGCTTTTCAGCTTTTGCCCCGCGACCTTTGCATCGACCGTCGGCGGCAGTCTGAGCGACAAACTCAACGCCGTGCCCGGGCGCAGTACGTTGCCGGCATTGCTCGTCGTCGGCAAGCCGTCGGCACCGATGATCGAAAGCGCGGGCCGCCACGCGCGATTGAGGATCAGCTCTGCCGGATCGTTGCTGACGGCACGCGCACCTTCGACGAATGGAAACTTCGTGCTGATGTCGTCGCCGAGCACCGCGGCGGTCGCGGCCGCCTGCTTGAGGCGCGCGTCGGGAATAGTCGCGTAAAATTCCTCGCCGATCACTTTGCCGGTGGCCTCGTCCTCGATGCGGCTCAACAACTGGCGCACGATGCGGAAGCTGTCGGGCGCAACGCCGCCCGCGTCGCCTGAGTGTACGCCCTCGGTGAGTACATCGACCTGGAGTTTCCCGCCGGACAAGCCGCGCAGCGAAGTCGTGAGCCAGAGTTGCTCGTAATTGCCGCATCCCGAGTCCAGCGCGATGCACAAAGTCGGCTGCCCGATCCGCGGCGCGAGATGCGCAATATAATGAGGGAGATCGAAGCTGCCGCTTTCCTCGCAAGCCTCGATGATCACGACGCATCGCGCGTGCTTGACCGAATTCGCCTGCAACGACGCAATCGCGCCGACGCACGCAAACATCGCGTAGCCGTCGTCGGCACTGCCGCGGCCGTACAGACGATCGCCCTCGCGCACCGGATTCCACGGGCCGAGCCCTTCGCGCCATCCCGTCATCTCGGGCTGCTTGTCCATGTGCCCGTACAGCAGCACGCAATCGTTCGAGTCGCCGGGGATGTCCATGAACAGCAGCGGTGTGCGTCCTTCGAGCTGCACGACCTCGAGCTTCATGCCTCGGATACTCTGGCGGCGCGCCCAATTTTCGAAACGCGCGACGACGCGGTCCATGTGCCCGTGCGCTTTCCAGTCGCGATCGAACGCGACCGATTTGTTGGGGATACGAATGTACTCGGTCAATTCGCCGACGATTGAATCGTCCCACAGCCGCTCGACCTGAGTTCGGATCGCTGATTTGTCCATGATGCGAGCCTACGCGAGATGACTGTCGATTGGCAAAATGTCGATTCCTCTGCGCGCTTCCAATACAACGGGGAGGCCAACCGATGGATGCCTCGCCCGCGACTGCAAATTCGAACGCCCTCGCACACCGCGACTTTCGCCGGTTCCTGGTCGCGGCGTTCCTCGCGATTCTCGCCACCCAGGTACAGTCGGTCGCAGTCAGCTGGCAAATTTACAGCATCGCGCGCACGCCGCTCGCGCTCGGATACGCCGGGCTGTTCCAGTTTCTGCCGATGATGGCCTGCACGATTCCCGCCGGGCACCTGGCGGATCGTTTCAATCGCAGAACGATCATCGTGGTCAGCAATCTGTGCTCTGGAATCGCAAGCGGCGGTTTTCTATTCCTCGCGCTGTCGGGGACCACCACTGTCTGGCCGTTTTACGTAGTGCTCGCGCTGTTCGGAGCGGCGCGCGCATTTGCCGGACCGGCGTCGCAGTCGTTCGTGCCGCTACTGGTGCCGCAGGATCAGTTTCCGCAAGCCGTCGCGTGGGCATCTTCGACCTCGCAGGTTGCGGTGATCGCGGGACCGGCAATCGGCGGCGCGATTTACATCCTGGGCCCGGCGGTGGACTACGGCGTCTGCATGATCTTGTTTGTGACTATCGCAATCGTGATGATGGGCATCCGGAGCCGCAGTGCGCGCTACGAAGCGCAGCCCGACACGACGGTGTTCGAGCGGATCACAGCGGGAATCGCGTACGTGTGGCGCAAGCCGATGATCCTCGGCGCCTTCTCATTGGATTTGTTCGCGGTGCTGCTTGGCGGCGCGACTGCGTTGTTGCCGATCTATGCGCGCGACATTTTGCATGTCGGGCCGCTCGGACTTGGAGTATTGCGCAGCGCGCCCGCCCTGGGCGCGGCGATGCTCGGGTTGGCGCTCGGCCAGCGTGCGCTGTCACGGCGGGCGGGACGCGCGATGTTCGCGTGCGTGGCGATTTTCGGAATCGCGACGATCGTCTTTGGCTTGTCCCGAAACTTCGCGCTCTCGATCGCCGCGCTGTTCGTGCTCGGCGCCTCGGACATGGTGAGCGTTTACGTGCGCACCACTCTCACCCAGCTGGCGACGCCCGACGCGATGCGCGGACGCGTGAGCGCGGTGAACCGTCTTTTCGTGGGCGCATCGAACGAACTCGGCGAATTCGAATCCGGCGTCACCGCAACCTGGTTCGGCACAGTGCCGGCGGTAGTAATCGGAGGCGTCGGCACGCTGGTGATCGTAGCGCTGTGGTACCACTTGTTCCCAAGCCTGCGCGAAGTGGATCAATTGTCAGAAGTGACGCCGTGATGCGGCGTATCCCCTCTCCCTGAAAGGGAGAGGATCAAAGGTGAGGGTCCTTATACAGCGCGCGTTCTTTTCGCGCGCGACTTAAGATTCTGTTCTGTCTCGCCTGCGAGTGGAGCCGAAGAACCTAACCCCTAACCCCTTCCCGCGCGAGAAGGGGAACCGGATCGACGCGGAAAACCGGCGCCCACTTGAAAATCAGCTCTTGCTGGACGACGATATGCTTTGGATTAACAAATTCAACGCGGCGGTTGCGAACGTCCGCATGTTCGCGACGCGATCTGCGCTGCCCGTTTCGACTGTCACCGAGCGCTCGACCGGGCCTGCGACTCCGATACAGCTGTGGCCCGCCGCATCGCCGTAGCGATTGCCGGTGGGGCCGCTCGCGCCGATCTCCGCGATGCTCCAGGTAACATCGAATCGCGTGCGGGCCGCGCGCGCGAGGATCATCGCGCCTTCTTCGGTGACCGATTTGATTCCGGCGAATGCGGAGTCGGGAACCTCGAGCATCGCGCGCCGCGCCTTGAGCGTGTAAACCACCGCGCCGCCGATGAAGTACGCCGACGCGCCGGGAATACTCAACAGCGCCGCCGAGATGAGCCCGCCGGTGCTCGATTCGGCGACTGCGACGGTCTCCCGCCGGTCTTTGAGCATCACCGCGATTTTTTTGGCTAGGGGAATCAGATCCTGCATGCAGGTCTCCCGAGTTCAGAATCGCCGCAATTTTATCGCGCGGTGTATCCGTCGAGGAAGATCGACGTGACTATATCGATCGCACGCTCGGGCGTCGTGTACTCGCGGCCGTAGCGGTTGATTCCGCGTATCAT
>PMOH01000391.1 GCA_003161515.1 Deltaproteobacteria bacterium | reverse complement strand
CTGTTCAATATCGAAATCGCGGCCGGGCTCGGACCGCTCAAAGGCAAGATCTGGCGCGTCGGTCTAATGGGTGAAGGCTCGCGGCGTGAAAACGTGATGCTGGCCCTAAATGCGCTCGAGGAAATACTCGGTTCGATGGGATTCGAGATTGCGCGGGACAGGGCGCTGACTGCCGCCGACGACGCGTACAGTGCGGAAGGTACCGGCGCAGGCGAGCCGCCGTCCGAAGCATCATGAAGATGTACGACTATACCCTCGCGCCAAGTCCGCGGCGGGTGAGGATCTTCCTCGCGGAGAAGGGGATCGATGTCGATCTGGTGCAAGTCGATATAATGCGCAACGCGAATCGTACGCCGGAGTTCTACCAAAAGAACCCGCTCGGCTCGCTTCCGATTCTCGAGCTTGACGACGGCAGTTGTCTTTCAGAGAGCGTTGCGATTTGCCGTTACTTCGAGGAGATCCAGCCGGCGCCGCCGCTGTTTGGCGTCGGCGCGCGCGAAAAAGCGCTGGTCGAGATGTGGAATCGTAGAATCGAGCTCGAAATCTTCGCGCCGGTCGGACACGTCTGGTCGCACCTGAGCAAGGTCGCAGAAGGCCGCGGCCGGCGGTTCCCCGAATTCGGCGAGATTCAGAAACGCGCAGCGCTCGACCGCATCGCGTGGCTCGATTCGGAACTTACTAGTCGCGAATTTATCGCAGGCCCCAACTACTCAATCGCAGATATCACGATCCTCTGCATGCTCGATTTCGCGCGAACCGTCGATATCCTGATTCAGCCGAAACAGACAAACCTGGCGCGATGGTATAGCAACGCATCTTCGCGGCCCAGCGCGACGGCATAGCGAATAACTATTTAAGAATAGTCACTCTAATAGCTATTCCATCAGCTACTCGTCCGAGTCTTCTGCGTCACCGGCGCCATTGGCGCCGTTGCCGTTAGTCTCATCCTCGTCGCGTTCGGCCATCCCGGCTACCGCGCGCACCCGTTCGTTGCCCTCGAGCCGCACCATGTGGACGCCCTGCGCGTTGCGACCAGTGAGTCGCACAGTCTTGACTGCTAGTCTAATTATTTTGCCGCTATCAGTTATCAGCACTACCTGGTCGTCGATGCCTACCTGCCGGACGCTGATCACCTTGCCGGTCTTGTCAGTCACGTTCATCGTGATGACGCCCTTGCCGCCGCGATGCGTGAGCCGATAGTCCGAAGCCGGCGTGCGTTTGCCGTAGCCCAGTTCCGAAACGGTGAGGAGAGTTTCGTCGTCGCGCACCGTGGACATTGAAACGACTTCGTCCTCGACCAGCGTGACGGTTTTGCCTTCCTTGACCGGCTGCGACTCGAGTTCCATGCCGACCACGCCGCCGGTCGCGCGGCCCATCGGGCGCGCTTCTTCTTCCTTGAAGCGAATCGCCTGCCCCTCGCGCGTTGACAGCACAATTTGCTGATTGCCGTCGGTGATTCGAACATCCACCAGCGTGTCGCCGTCTTCGAGATTGATCGCGATGATTCCGGTCGAGCGAATATTTTCGTATTCGTCGAGCGCGGTCTTCTTCACGCGGCCTCGTCGAGTCGAGAAAAATACGAACTTGCCGGCCGTCTCGCGCGGCACCGGAATAAATGCCGACAGAGTTTCTTCGTTGGCGAGGCTCAGCAGGTTGGCAATCGAGCGTCCCTTGGCGGCGCGTCCGCCCTCGGGCAGTTCGTAGGCCTTGAGCTCGTAAACCTTGCCGGCGCTGGTGAAGAACAGCAGCCGGTCGTGGGTCGAGACGCGCTCGAGATGCTCGACGAAATCCTCTTCGGCGGTAGTGGCGCCGATCTTCCCGCGCCCGCCGCGCTTTTGGGTGCGATAGAGCGAGAGCGGAGTGCGCTTGAGATATCCGCCGTGCGTGACCGAGACGAGTTGATCTTCTTCAACAATCAGATCTTCGATCGAAAACTCGCCCTCTGCTTCAACGATCTGAGTACGGCGCGGGTCGGCGAACTCTTTTTTGATTTCGTCGAGCTCACCCGCGATCAGCTTCAACAATTCCTTTTCGTCGGCGAGAATCTTCTTGTAGCGCGCGATCAGCGTGACAGTTTCCTTGTGCTCGGTTTCAATCTTCTCGCGCTCGAGCGAAGTGAGCCGGCGCAACGTGAGATCGAGGATCGCCTGCGCCTGCAACTGCGAGAGGCCGAATTGCTTCATCAGGCCGGAGCGCGCGGTCTCGGCGTCCTTCGATCCGCGAATCAGTTTGATAACCGCATCGAGATTCTTGAGCGCGATCAGGAGTCCGTCGAGGATGTGGAGGCGCGCCTCGGCTTCCTTCAGCTCGAAACGCGTCCGTCGCGTAATGACGATCTTGCGATGCTCAAGGAACGCGATGAGCATCTGCAGGAGATTCATCTCCTTGGGACGCCCCTCGTGAATGCCGAGCAGGATAATGCCGTAGCCCAGCTGCATCTGCGTGAGCTTGTAGAGCTGGTTCAGGACGATGCGCGGCTCGGCGTCACGCTTGAGCTCGATCACGACGCGCATGCCGTCGCGATCCGACTCGTCGCGAATATCGCTGATGCCTTCGATGCGCTTGTCGTTGACCAGCTCGGCCATCCGCTCGATCATGCGCGCCTTGTTCACCTGGTAAGGAATTTCGCGAATGATAATCGACGCGCGCGAGCTGCGCTTGTCGGTCTCGATCGCCGCCAGCGCGCGCATCGTGAGTGTGCCGCGACCCGTGAGGTAAGCCTGGCGCACCGCCTGACGCCCCAGCAGTTGCGCGCCAGTGGGGAAATCCGGGCCGGGCACGATGTCGAGAATTTCCTCGTGCGTGATGCCGGGTTTGTTGATCAACGCCAGCAGCGCGTCGCAAATCTCACCCAGATTGTGCGGCGGGATGTTGGTCGCCATCCCGACCGCGATACCGTCCGAGCCGTTGACGAGCAGGTTCGGAAATTGCGCCGGCAGAATGTCCGGCTCCTGATGCTGTCCGTCATAGTTCGGGACGAAATCGACGGTGTCCTTGTCGATGTCGGCGAGCATCCGCTCGGCCAGCCGCGTCAACTTGCACTCGGTGTATCGATACGCGGCGGGAGGATCGCCATCGACTGAGCCGAAATTCCCCTGGCCGTCGATCAACGGATAACGCAGGCTGAACGGCTGCGCCATCCGGACCAGCGCGTCGTACACCGACATGTCGCCGTGCGGATGGTAACGCTTGAGGACCTCGCCGACGACGCCCGCGCATTTCGAATAACGCCGGTTCGCGAGCAATCCTTCGCGGAACATCGCGTACAGAATTCTGCGATGCACCGGCTTGAGGCCGTCGCGGATTTGCGGCAGCGCACGCCCGATATTCACCGACATCGCGTAGTCCAGGTAGGACTGCCGCATGTCGTCTTCGATATTCAGCAGCGTGGGTTCGTTGCGATGCGGTTCGTTGCCGTTGGTTGTCTCAGCCATTTAATCGGGCTCCCCCGAGTTGCATACAAAAATTTTGATTAGCCGCATTGCTGCCCAAGAGCCGCCCACTCCTGAATCTTCCGCAGCAGTTTGTCGCGATGAAATTCGCGCCGATGAGGCAGCAGATCGTACGCGAACGAATCCTCAGGATGCGCGATGCCCTCGAGCTCGAGCGTGACGCCCAGATTCTGTTCCGCGTCGCGCGCGTCACGCTCGCACACGGCGCAATTCGTCACCATGATACGGATTTCTTCGTGCAACGACTCCCTCGATGACATGCGATGCGTTTGGCCCGCGGCGGGGCATCAATGTTTGCCCGCGTCAGATATCGAGGCTGCGCGTGTTGAGCGCGTTCTCTTCGATGAACAAGCGCCGCGGTTCCACCTGATCGCCCATCAGCGTCGAAAAAGCTTCCTCCGCCGCTTCGCGCGACGAGATCTGCATCTTCAGCATCGAACGCGTGTCGGGATTCATCGTGGTCGCCCACAGCTGTTCCGGATTCATCTCGCCCAGACCTTTGTAGCGCTGGATCTCGACGCCTTTGTTTCCCGCCGCCAGCACCGCATCCGCGACCGCCTTGAGCGTGTCGAAAGTATCGGCCTCGCGCGGCCCGGACTTTTCGGTTTCGTTCGGCTTCAGCTTGTAGGGCGCGCTGATCGCGACGAGTTCCGGTCCCAGCCGCCGAATTTCTCGCAGCTCGCCGGTGCGCAGCAGCGTCATGTCGACGACGGTCGGCGGCCTCGCGCCGTTTTGGGTATGGCTGAAAACGGCGCGGAAATGCGCTTCGCCTTCGGCCTCGATTTTGTAAACGAGATTGGCGTCGGCGGTATCCTTTCGAATCGCCTCGGCCATCTGCTTCGCGGCCTTCTCGGATTCGAAACTCTCGTCGCCGATCGTCTTGTCGGCCGCCAGCCGCGCGAGCGACGCGATGATTGCCCGCTCCTTCGAGCGTCGCTCGAGGCTTTCGTACATCCTTTCGAGAAACAGCGCTTTGCGCACCAACGCCTTCAGCGCCGCGCCCTTGAACTCGCGCGCGTCCTTGCCCTTGCCCGCGTCGAGCGTAACCGCCTCGGCGCCGAGATCGGTCAGGTAGTCTTCGAGCGCCGCCTCATCTTTCAGATAGCGCTCGGTCTTGCCTTTCTTGGCGCGGAACAGCGGCGGCTGCGCGACGTACAGATAGCCGTTTTCGATAATCTCGATGAACTGTCGATAGAAGAAAGTGAGCCACAGCGTCCGGATGTGCGAACCGTCGACGTCCGCGTCAGTCATGATCACAATCTTGTGGTAACGCAGCTTGTTGAGATCTTTCTCGCCCGCCACGCCCATCCCAAGCGCCGAAATCAGCACTCGCAGCTTGTCCGACGACAGCACCTTGTCGATACGCGCGCGTTCGACGTTCAGCACTTTGCCGAACAGCGGGAGTATCGCTTGCGTACGCCGATCGCGCGCGCCCTTGGCCGATCCGCCCGCCGAGTCACCTTCGACGATGAACAACTCGGCGTTGGCCGGGTCGCGCTCCTGGCAATCCGCGAGCTTGCCCGGCAGCGATCCCGAGTCGAGCGCGCCCTTGCGCCGCACGAGCTCCTTGGCTTTGCGCGCGGCCTCGCGAGCGGTGGCAGCTTCCACAGCCCGCGCGACGATCTTCTTCGCGATCGGTGGTGTCTTCTCGAGGAATTCGCCGAGCTTCTCGTTCACCAGCCCCGACACGATTCCTTCGACTTCGGAGTTGCCGAGCTTGGTCTTGGTCTGACCTTCGAACTGCGGCTCGCCGATTTTGATGCTGACGATCGCGGCGAGACCCTCGCGCGTGTCGTCGCCCTCGAGCCGCATCTCCTTGTTCTTGAAGAGGTTGTTCTTGGTCGCGTAGTTGTTGATCGTTCGGGTCAGCGCCGACTTGAGTCCCGACAGATGCGTCCCACCCTCGGCGGTATGAATGTTGTTGGCGTAGGTGAAAATCACCTCGTGGATCGCGTCGGTCCATTGCAGCGCGACTTCGACATCGACGCCGTCGCGCACGCCCTTGAAGAAAATCGCGTCGTGCAGTGCTTCACTGCTCTTGCTGAGCGTCTCGACGTACTCCTTGATTCCGCCTTCGAAGTGAAACTCTTCGGCCTTGTTGACGCGCTCGTCGCGCAGCCTGATTCGCAGCCCCGCGTTGAGGTAGGCCATCTCGCGAAGGTACTGCGCGATTATTTCGTACTTGAACCTTACTTCGGGGAAAATCTTCGAGTCGGGCGTAAAGGTGGTCTTGGTGCCCTTGCTGTTGGTCTTGCCGCGTTCTTCGACCTTGGTTTTCGGAGTCCCGCGTTCATAGCGTTGAAAATAAATTTTGCCGTTCTTGTGAACTTCGACTTCGAACTCATCGCTGAGCGCGTTGACCACCGACGCGCCCACGCCATGCAGTCCGCCCGAAACTTTGTACGCGCTCTTTTCGAATTTGCCGCCGGCGTGCAGCACCGTATGCACGACTTCCAGCGCCGATCGCTTTTCCGTCGGATGCATATCGACCGGAATCCCGCGGCCGTTGTCCTCGACCGAAATCCGATCGTCGCTCAGAACGACGACGTTGATCTCGGTGCAGTGACCGGCCAGCGCCTCGTCAACCGAGTTGTCAACGATCTCGGTGACGAGATGATGCAAACCCCGCTCGGCGGTGTCGCCGATGTACATCCCGGGACGTTTGCGAACTGCTTCGAGTCCTTCGAGAACCTTGATGGACTCGGCGCCATAGCCGTCAGACGATTCTTTATTTGCCATAGAAAAACGAGCGATGAACTACCTTTCCGCCACACCACCGCCTGCCAGAATTGTATTTGTCCGGGGCATTAAAGTAAAGGAATAATTTGTCACGGCGAACGAGTTATCAAACAATATTTGAAAAAGCAGCCTGTGGATAGAAAAGAAGCCGATCAGCGGGCGTTTTCCGGATGATCGGATAGGTACTTTACAGGCGTTTTTAGAAAAGCGGGGAGTGTCGATTACAGAACGTCATTCTGCGAAATCAGGCGTCCACAATTCCATCAAAAAGCGATCGAAAAGGTCATTCGCAGGCGCGTTGAATCCCGTCGAAGAATTGCCACCACATGTCGAGCGATCGCTCGACTGCGGCCCACACTTTCGCGCGCTCGATTTCGCTCATCGGCGTGTGACTTAAAATGTTGTCGCCGACGTCGCTGTGATCGCGATCGGCGATTTCATGCACGTCGAAAAACGCCACCTGCTCCCGCGAAAGTCCGTAATTTTTTTCGAGCGCGCGCGCGAACGGCGCGAAATTCCCCGGCACCTGTCCCTCCGCCGCAAGATTGATTGCGCCGATTCCCTCCGCGAACGATCGATCCTTGGTCGAGAGCTCGAACCAATCGATCAGCGCTGCCGTCGAGGGCAACGCCTTACCGTGAATCATGTCGTCGCGGCTCATTCCAAGGCCGAGTCCAAGCCGAATAAACAATTCCGGATGCGGCGCGCTGCCCGAAATCTTTCCGGTCTCCTCTTCGTACAAGCTCTCCGCCAGCTTCACCCGTTCCTCCGCGTTGACACATCGCGAATGCAACGCGCTCAGCGCTCGCGGGAATTCACGCACCTGCAGAAAGAACTGAGTCGCAAAGTTGCACAGTCCAGTCTGCGAGACCTTGCCGTCGGCAATCCGATGCCAAATCGGATGGCGTCCGAAAGATCGCCGCTCTTTGACCATCGCGAAAATCTCGCGCACGAAGCTATCATTCGCAGCCATGACTGAACCTCATACCCGCGAATGTACGAAAGCGCGCACGTAATGTGAAGGCAGGGGTGACCCCTGCACCCAGTATTCGGAAAGGACAAAGATGCGGGCTGATGCCCTGTTAGGAAGTTTTGGGCGCGAGGAGCGAAACGAACTCGTGCCCGCAGTCGCGGACAAACCTCGACGCTTCCCTGAAATAGTTCGAACAGGGACGAAGTCCCGCATCTTCTCTTCCTTACACTGGGTGCAGGGGTCACCCCTGCCGCGGGTGCGGGGCGCGCAGCCCCGCGTCTTAATCGACCTGGCGCAGGTCGGTTAGCATCTCGTGCGGCCCGATGTATCCGACTTTGCGCTGCGTTACTTTGCCCGCCGAATCGATCAGCATGGTCGTCGGCACGCCCTGGATTTCGAACTTGCTGGTGAGTTCTTCAGTCTTCTTGTCCTGCGCGGTCAGGTTCGCCTTCATCCGGACGAAGCGCTTGGCCTCGCTGACCACGGACGGATCGATGAAGGTCGAATGCTCCATCTCGCGGCATGGGATACACCAGTCGGCGCTGAAATCGATCAGCACGGGCTTGCGCGCTTCAGTCGCTGACGCGAGCAGTTCGGAGTTGAACGGCTCGAAGCGAAGTTTCTCGGGCGTCTTTCGCGGATAGAGCATGAATACTAGCGATGCGACCGCGACGACGCCGAGCGCCGATCTCATCACGAGGAAGGGACGCCAAGTGCGGCCCTCGGGCGAAAAGAAGCCGAGATAAATCCCTACGCCTACCGCGTAGTACGGAAGGAATCGCGTCATCAGGTTGTTCGGCACGACCGGATCGAGAAAGTAGAGCGCGAGGCCGACCAGCACGAAGCCGAACAGATGCTCGATCCACGTCAGCCATTCGCCCGACCGCGGCAGGCGGCGGATATGCCCGGCCGCCATCGCCAACCCCACGTAAGGTAGGCCGAGTCCCAAGGCCAGTGTGAAGAACAGCGCGAAACCGAACAGCGCGCTGCCGCTTCGCTCGACCATCAACAGCAAGCCGAGCACGATCGGCCCGATGCATGGCGCCGCGACCACGCCCATCCCGAGGCCCATCAGGAACGCGCCTGCATAGCCGGGATGCGCCGAGCCGGCGCGCTGCATTATCCACTGCGGTGGTTGTAATACGAACAGGCCGAAGCTCGACGCGGCCAGCGTCAGCAGCATCATCGAGAGCACGACCAGCACGACCGGATTTTGCAACGCAGCGCCGAATAGGCCGCCGGACATTGCGACCGCAACGCCCACCGACGAGAACATCAGCGCGATTCCGAGCACGAAGATAAAAGCCAGGTACATCACGCGGCGATGGCCGCCGCCCTGGTTGCCGAAGTACGCAATCGTGACGCCGATCAGCGGATACACGCACGGCGTCAGGTTCAGCGCGAGGCCGCCGAGAAATACCGCGAGGAAGCCGAGGAACCATCCGTGATTGAGAAAGATATGCTGGAGCGCGCCGCCGGAATCGTCGCCGCCGATACCGCCGCCGAGTGCCGTCGCCGCACCGCCGATACTTTCAATCGCGCCCGCAGCCGCTGCTGGAGCCGCCAGCGCGACCGTCGTACTGACCGAGGCCGGGCGCAGGCATTCGTTGTTGTTGCACCCCTGGTA
>PMOH01000104.1 GCA_003161515.1 Deltaproteobacteria bacterium | reverse complement strand
CGATCGAATCCGGTGTGGAGCAATCTGAAGCTGCCGTTTCTGAGCGACCTGGAAAAAGCGGGACACCGCGCCGACCAGATCGATCGCGTGGTCTGTACGCATCTGCACGTCGATCACGTCGGATGGAACACGACGCTGAAAAACGGCAAGTGGGTGCCGACGTTCGCGAACGCGCGCTACCTGATTGGCGGCACTGAATGGGATTTTTTCTCGACGTTCGACGGAAAGGATATGCGCGATCCGGTCGAGGATTCGGTGCGGCCGGTGGTCGAGGCGGGCGTTGCGGACCTGGTCGAATCGAACTTTCGGATTACCGACGAAGTTTGGCTCGAGCCGTCGCCCGGGCACACGCCGGGACATCACAGCGTGCGGATTTCGTCGAAGGGGCAGGACGCGGTCATCACCGGCGACCTGATGCATCACCCGATTCAATGCAAATACCCCGAGTGGGACGACGGGTTCGATTCCGACGGCGCGATGGCGAAGAAGACGCGGCGCGCGTTCTGCGAGAAATACGCGGACACCAACGTCGTGGTTTTCGGCACGCATTTCGCGACGCCGTCGGCGGGAAAGATTTCGAAGAAGGGCGACTCCTTCACCTTCACGGCTAATGGGTAACGTCGCACTCTCGTTCGACAACGGGCCTGACCCGGTGGTGACGCCGATGGTGCTCGACGTCTTGGCGCGGCGCGGGGTAACGGCGTCATTCTTCGTGCTCGGCAAGAATCTCGCGTCTGCCGAGCGGATGAAGTTGGCGCAGCGCGCCGCGGCAGAAGGCCATCGAATCGGAAATCATTCGTACACGCATCGGATACCGCTCGGCGACGATCCGAATGCGGACGCCGTGGATTCGGAAATCGCAAAGACCGAGCAGATAATCGCTGGCCTAGCGGAAAATCCGAAACTGTTTCGGCCGTTCGGCGGCGGCGGGAAAATTGGGCCTCATCTGCTGAGCCGCGCGGCGGTCGATCATCTGGTCGCCAATCGCTACACCTGCGTGTTGTGGAATTGCGTGCCGGAGGATTGGATCGATCAGGATGCGTGGGTCGATCGCGCGCTTCACGACGCGTCGACACGGTCGCATACGCTGGTCGTGATGCACGACATCCTGCCGCGCGCGATGAGTCATCTCGATCGCTTCGTCGGCGCACTGGTGGACGCGGGGCACCACCTGACGCCGGAGTTTCCGGCAGAATGCGTGCCGATACAGCGCGGCGAGATCGTCCGCGACATATCGGGATTTGTGGCTTCGCCGCGTGCCGGGGAAGGGTAAATCACTTTATTTAATGTGAAACCCGCGGTGGGTTTCACACTTCCTTCGGCAGGGGTGACCCCTGCACCCGACGAAAAGAAAAGATGCGGGACGGAGTTTACCCTGAGTACTCGTAGGGTCCCTGTTAGAACTTGGTAGGCAGAAATAATTGTCTTTGCGCGCTTGTATGCGTTTGGTACGCTGATCGATATGAGTAAGCAATTCCTCGTGCGCCGCTCGATTGTATCTGCGATTGTCGGTGCGATTGTTTTGTCTGTGGCGGCGTCGGCGTTCGCGTTCGATATTGGGTCGCTGCTCAACAACAAGCCGAAAGAGCCGGATAAGTTTGCGATCATACGCGTTGATAATCTCGCGTCGCTGATGAATGACCCGAACTCGCACGTCAATATCTATGACGCCAACGGATGGGGTCTGCGATCGACGGCCGGCGTGATTCCCGGCGCGCACCTTCTCACCAGCGACGACAAGTATGACGTCGCGAAAGAGTTGCCGCCCGCCAAAAATGCGAAGCTCGTTTTCTATTGCGCCGACCTGCATTGAACGGCGTCGCATGAAGCCGCCCGGCGGGCGGAAGCAGCAGGGTACACCGACGTGAGCGTGATGAGCGACGGCATCGAAGGTTGGAAGCAGGCCGGCAAGCCGGTCGATTATCCGAAGCTGGAAGAGTCGAAGAGCAGCTGACGGTTCGCTCGCGCTCGCGCCCGCGCGATGACATATAGTGTCGGCGTGCGGCGCGAAACTTCTGATCCAAATCCACAGCCGATTCGCGAACTGACGCCGCGAAGTATTGTGCTCGGTATCGCGCTCGCGCTGATTCTTGGCGCGGCGAACGCCTACCTCGGTTTGTATGCGGGCCTGACTGTATCCGCGAGTATCCCGGCCGCTGTGATCTCGATGGCGATACTGCGGATGCTCGGCGGATCGACGATTCTCGAGAACAACGTGGTGCAGACGATCGCATCGGCGGGCGAGGCGGTCGCGGCGGGCGCAATCTTCACGTTTCCGGCGCTGGTTATTTTAGGCGGCGGCGTGCGGACTTTGCCGTACGTCGAGGTCACGGCGCTGTGCGTCGTGGGCGCGACGATGGGCTCGCTGCTGGTGGTGTTTTTGCGCCGCGCGTATATCGTCGAGGAGCGGCTACCGTTTCCTGAAGGCGTCGCGTGCGCGCAGGTGCTTCGTGCCGGTGACGCGCAGGCGAACGTTCGTCCGCTGGTAATCGGCGGGCTGATTTCGGCGGCTCTCAAAGCGCTTCAGGACGTGGCGGGAATTATTCCCGGCGCGGTGTCGGGCGCGCGATGGATCGGGAGCGCGGCGGTCGCCGGGTCGATCGATATTTCTGCGGCGCTAATAGGCGTCGGTTACATCATAGGAATCAGGATTGCGGCGCTTGTATTCGCCGGCGGCGCATTCGCATGGCTGATCGCGATTCCCGCGCTGACCGCATTTCATGCCGGCGGCGGAACCGGAGACGCAGCTACCACCGCGGCGCAACTTTGGAGCGGGCAAGTGCGGTATCTCGGCGTCGGCGCGATGCTCACCGGCGGAGTCGTGACGCTCTGGAAGTTGCGGACGAGGATCGCATCTGCGATCGGAGACAGCATTCGCGTCGTGCGGTCGACGCAAGCGGTCGCGACCGCTCGCGAGGATACAGACCTATCGGCGCGCGCGGTCTTGACCGCCGTCGCGCTCTGCGTGCCGGTGATATTCGCCATCTGCCTCGGGCTGAGCGGGAATGTTGCGCTGAGCGCGGCGCTGGCGATCCTTTTGACGTTGATCTGTTTTTTCGCGACGGCGATCGCCGGCTACCTGACCGGAATAGTGGGCGCATCGAACAATCCGGTGTCGGGCGTGACGGTGATTGTGTTGCTCGCAGTCGCGCTCTTCCTAAAACTGGTTGGCGTGTCGCAAAGCGTCGGGCCGCAACTGGCGATTTTGTCGGGCGCGATCGTATGCACGGCGGCTGCGATGGCGGGTGACTCGACGCATGATCTCGCGACCGGCTGGCACGTTGGCGCGACGCCGCGATCGCTCGAGATCGGGGTGCTGGTCGGCGCGATCGCGTCGTCATTTGTGATGGCGCCGATTCTGAACCTGCTGATCGCCGGCTACGGAATTGCAGGTACGCCAACGGCGCGCGCGGGAGCGCTGGCTGCGCCGCAAGCGTTTCTGATGGCGAAAGTGACGCAGGGAGTGTTCCATGGCGGATTGCCGATCGGGACGATTGCGGCCGGCGCGGCGCTCGCGGCGATTCTCGGATTCAGCGATCGCTACCTGGAACGAATCGGATCGAAATGGCGCACGCCGATCATGCCCGCCGCGATCGGTCTCTATCTACCGTTCGGACTCAGCGTGGCGATTTTTATCGGCGCGCTGGCGCATTCGCTGTTTGGCTCCGAAAATGAGGCCGAGAGCGGACCCGGGATTCTGCTCGCGGCCGGTCTGGTCGCGGGCGAGGCATTGATGGGCGTCGCCAGCGGCGCGATGGTCACCGCAGGAATCAAGCTGCCGATTTTCTGAACATTCTTAGTCGCGCACCGGTTTGCTGACGCGTGATTTCCAGCGCATAGTACGTTTGTCTACCGGCCGTTAGGTTATGAACTTCTCGATCCGAAAACGCCTCTGGCTGTTGGCTCTCGCTACCGTCGGGTGTATCGCGATCGCTTCCGGGCTCGCCCACGCGCAGGACACCCTTCGCGCGGCGAGCGTTGACCGCAGCACACTTACGGGCAAGTTGATCATGGGCTACCAAGGGTGGTTCAACTGCCCGGGCGACGGCACCACTGTTGGCTGGTGGCATTGGTTTACGGGATCAGACCCGACCGTGGACAATCTGCCGAATGCGGCGGACTATCCAGCGGCGCAGCGATGCGTTACCACGATGCTCGACGCCGGCGGAAATCCGGTTGATCTCTTCAGCGATGCGAACCCAGCGACGGTGGAGACACAATTCGCCTGGATGCAGCAGTACGGGCTGGACGGCGTCGCGCTGCAACGATTCGCGGTGGACCTGTTCGACCCGGCGACGCTGCAAGCGCGCAACATCGTGCTGGCCAACGTCCGCAAGGCGGCGGAGGACAACGGGCGCGTGTTCTTCGTCATGTACGATCTCACCGGACTGACCAGCGCTAATCTTCTGAGCGTCGCGCAAGATTGGAAAAAGCTGGAGCAGGGCGGAGTCACAAGCAGTCCGGCCTACCTGCACCATCGCGGGCATCCGTTGCTTGCACTGTGGGGGCTCGGCTTCGCTGGCAGACCGCTGACTCCCGCCAAGGCCATCGGTTTGCTCGAAGCGCTCAAAAAGACGAGCAAGAAGTATGGCGGGGTGACGCTGATGGGCGGCGTGCCGTCCTATTGGCGAACGGGCAGGCTCGATGCCTCGTCCGACCCCAAATGGCAGGAGGT
Organism: Deltaproteobacteria bacterium; assembly: GCA_003161515.1. Lineage (GTDB taxonomy): Bacteria > Desulfobacterota > Binatia > Binatales > Binataceae > Binatus. Next base: position 6,173 of record PMOH01000104.1, on the reverse strand, counting down.
CTATCGGAAGCTAGGTGTGCTGAGCCCGTGGTCGGTCGGCCGTTTCACTGACGAGGCTGGCGCGGACGGCTATCGCACGATCGTGTTGGAGCCGGATCTGGCGGCCACGCGCCGGATGCATGTGGACTATATGCCAGTGCTGTTTCCCGGCTATTCGTTCGCCAATACCAATCGCGCATTGGGCCAGCCAGCTACGCCGAGCAACCAGATTCCGCGCGACTGCGGCCGCTTCTACTGGCGGCAGGTGTATGACGCGTTGGGGGCGGGCGCGACGATGCTCTATGGCGCGATGTTCGACGAGGTAAATGAAGGCACCGCGATGTTCAAGATGCTGCCCGATGCCGCAGGAGCGCCCGTGACTGGAATCCCGCCAGGATATTCGTTCGTCTCGCTCGATGCGGACGGCTGCCCGCTGCCGAGCGACTGGTATCTCAGCCTCGCTGGTGCTGCCACGGCGGCGGTCCACTCCGGAACTCCCCCTTCCCCGAATTTGCCGCTGCCGATACCTTGAGACCGTGAGAACCGTTCTATTTCTAGCAAGCCTCCTGCTGATGCTCTGCGCTACGTCGGTGTGGCCGCAGATGCCGGTCAGTCCTCTGACGATTACCGAGACCAAGATAGTTCGATTTGCGCCGACGCTTCCGAGTGGCGCTGACACGAAAGACGGCTCTTGCTGGACTGAATCGATAGCGGCGCCTCGACCCGGTGCGTGGCGATGCTCGATGGGAAATTCAATTAGCGATCCGTGTTTCGCGGTGGCGGGAAATCGTGAGCAGCTTGTGTGTGGCGCCGATCCGGCTCTGAGAGCCGACGGGTTCATTCTAAAGCTGAGCAAGCCGCTGCCTAAGTCGTCGCATCCGGCTCGAAAGGCAGAGCCCTGGATCTTTCAGTTGTCGGACGGTTCGATTTGCGAGGCGATGACGGGAACGCTGTCGTCGGTGAACGGCGCGCCGGCGCGATGGTCGTGCGCGATCCACGTTCGCGATCAGGTCAGGCCGCGAGGCGTCGTGACGGCGCTGACGCCGGGTAAAATCTGGATGGCTGACAAATTCCCGGAGAGCGCGATTGGGACGCAGGGAGCGAAGCCGGAGAAAATCCCGGTGAAGATGATCTGGGACTAAGCGACGCGCTACTTGCGCATCGTGCGGAGTTGGCGATGGTTTAGCATCCAGCGCAGTTCGCCGCCGCCGCGGTCGAAGCGGGCGGGCAGATCGATCGCGATACATCCGCCGGTTTTCAATTTTATATGAGCTACGTCCGCCGCGCCGGCCAGCATGATCGACGCGACCGCGCTCAGTTGGGGTTCGTGACCGACGATCATCACGTCTTCATGCTTTGAAAATGGGCGCAACGCGCTCACTGCTTCGGCGGCGGCCACACCGGTCGCAAGCGCGGGCAGGACTTGCGGCGGCGGAGTGTTTTCATAGGCCGCAGCAACGATCTCGGCGGTTTCGGCAGCGCGCACGAGCGGGCTGGTCAGGATTACATCGAACTTAAGCCCCATCGCGCGCAGGCCGGCGGCAGCGCCGCGCATTTTTTCCTTCGAGCGATCAGTCAGCTTGCGCGCGCCGTCGTCACCGCTCGACGCGGCCTCTTCGGCGGTCGCGTGGCGCAGAATATAGACTCTCATGAAATCGCTTCCGTGGCGGAATGTGAGTTCGAATCGTGATTGGAGTGTGGCGCGTCGTCGTTATCGTCCCGCGCGACTTGCGATGGATTCGGCGGATCGGATTCATCGTTCTCAGTATTTTCGCTGATCGGCGATGGTAAGCTGACGGGCTTGAGCGCCAATCTGCCGGCGCGCCGAATTTCCTCGAGCGTGTCGTGCATAGCGTCGGATCGTTCGAACCGCCGCCACGCTCGCATGCATTGGCGGCGCAGTTTCTTTTCGCGGCTGCTGAGCGACTGGATCAACGCGCCGGCCGCAAGCATGGTGCGGGGCGGCGCGGCGGACGTTTCCGCGTACGACATCAGCCATGCGGTGGCGACGACGGTGTCGTGATAGAGGCCGAGCAGTTCCTGCAGCTCTTCGAGTCGATTCAAAGTTTTACGGTGGCGCTTCGCTCCGAGCGGCGCGATCATCTCGAGCTCGTAGCGCAGGCGCTTGATGCGAACGCGGAGCTTGTGAAAAACCGGATGCGGAGTGTCGTGGGCAAGCTTTTCGCCGAGCCGAGCCGCACTGCGCGACGCCGGGCGGACCAATTGCGCGGCGACGATGCCGAGCCGGCGATCGGCGCCGACTTTCTTGATCGCCGGATGCGTGAGTTTCGCAAGCAGATTCCGATAACGTTTCGATGCGAGCAGCTCGTGCAGCCTGGTGTGCTCAGACTTTCGTCCTTGGTCGAGCGCCGCAAGCATTGGCGCGATCGCGTCTTTCAGATCGGGATCAATTTTCGCAGCGCGAGCTGCGATCAAAGCCGAGGTCACGTCGCATTCGCGGGCGCCGCCGGCCATGGCGCCCATCCACGGGAGGTCGCGCCGGAAGATTTTGAGCTGCGCGGCGTAGATGACGCTCGAGAACAATTCGATCGACGCGCGAAGACGCCGGGTCGCGACGCGGAGTTGATGCAAAGGTTCGGCATCGCCGGATTCGGCCGCACTCTGATTGCGCAACAGCGATTCAGCGCCGAACGCGATCGCTTTGCGCGCGGCGTCGGCGACGGTTTCTCCGGGCGAAAGGGTCACTCTGCGAGGCGGCGCTTCGGAGCGCGAGGCATCTACCACCGTTGCTATTCCTTGGTGCCTGATGCGCCGTTGTTGTCGCGCGACTTGCCGTTGGAACCGGACAGATATTCGGCGATGTGTTTTCGAATCTCGCCCTGCAGATCTTCGATCGGCAGGCGCGCATCGACCGAGATGAAGCCGAACTCGCTGGACAAGCGCCGGTACTCGTCGATCAAGCGGCTCTGGTAGCGTTCGAAGGAATCGAACAGGTCGGTGCCGAGCGCGAGATGCATCCCGGATTCCCAGTAATCCATTCCCTTGCCCATGATGACGCGCGGGATGAGCGATTCGACGTCGATGTCGAGGTAGAGGACGAGGTCGGGCACCAGCGCCATGCCGAAGACCTCGCGCGTCCAATCCGGGTCGGCGCCCATCACGGAGTTGCGCGCGAACGCGGTGTACATGTAGCGATCGGCGATCACGATGAAGCCGGCCTGCAGTGCGGGCAGGATTTCGTGCTCGAGGCGATCGGCAAAATCCGCGGCATAGAGCAGCGAGAACGTCGTGACGGTGAGCTGATGGCCGGCCTTGGCCTCGTTGATCGTTTCAGAAAGCAGCGGCGAGCGCGTCCATCCGGTGTTACTGACAGCGTAGCCTTCGAGCTCGAGCCACGGGCGCAGCAGATCGATTTGCGCGGAGCGGCCGACGCCGTCGGTGCCTTCGATCGCAATCAAATGCCCGGGCAACCGCTTTTTCGTGACGTACGGCAGGCCATGGCCGTACCACGTCTTATCGTGGCTGTGACGTGACGCCATTCTTTCCGTTCGCTCGCTTAAGATCGTAGTCGCCAAGTATTTCCTGAACCATCTTACGCACGACCTTCTGTTGATCGGGGATCTCGGCGCTCGCATCAATCGGGCGCATCCCGAACTCGGTCGTCAATTGATCGTAAATTTCGAGCACGCGGCTTTGGAACATTCGGAAGCTCTCGACTGGATCGGCCGACAGGCCAACGTCCATGCCGGCCTCGTGGTACTTGAGCTTGGCGCGTCCTGAAAGCAGGCGCTCGAGCGAAATGTCGATCGGCACGCGGAAGTAGAGCGTCAGATCGGGGCGCAGCGCGGGGCTATACACCGAACGGACCCAATCGGGATGCACGCCGCGCGCGACGTCGCGCGCAAACGCGGTGTAAACGTAGCGATCGGCGAGCACGATCATGCCGGCCTTCAGCGGCGGCAGGATCTGATAGGTCAGACGATCGGCGAAATCGACGGCGTGGAGCAGAGAGAAGGTCGTCGGCGTCAGGAGATTCTTTTTCTTGCCGCGTTGCATCGAGCGCCGCACCAGCCGCGACGAATTCCACTCGGTGAAATGGACCGGGTAACCGCGCGACCGCAACCATCGCTCGAGCAGCAGCAGTTGCGTCGATTTACCCGAGCCGTCGATGCCCTCGACGCAAATCAGACGTCCCTTATAAGGATGCGGAGTTTCGAGCAGAGTCTTCGGCGCGGTCCTGGCCGCGGGCTTTGCGCCGTTCGAGGATAACGTAACGTGGCCGTTGGGCGGGTTCGAAGGCTCGGCGGCCGGCGCTTCTAGCGCTCCAGCACCACCTGGCGATCCAGCAGTCTCGATAGCAGGTCGGTTCTTCTCTCGCATGTCCACAGTTCGAGGTCCGCTTTCTCGCGCTTCGAATCGACTCCGACGATAACACGACCGGGCGAATACCTGACCTCGATATTTTTAACCACACCGAAGTGGCTCCGATCCAGCGCGTCGGCGACACGCAAAATCGCGGCGAGGCCTCTGATCACACGGCGCTTGGCGGGGCTAAGCGATTTCAAATCCGGCGAATCGAGTTTCGGGGCCTGCTTGCGATGCCCGCGAGCCGCCTGTGCGATGACCTCGATTTCGTCAGTGTCGAAGCCGAACAGCTCCGCATTCTTAATCAGGTAGTAAGAATGGCGATTGTGGCGGTCATGATCAATCGCGTGGCCTATATCGTGGAGTAAAGCCCCGAATTCAAGGAGTTCTCGCGAGGACTTGGGGAGGCCCAAAACCGGCGCAGTCGCGTCGAATAGCTTCAGCGCCAGCTTCGCCACCTGTTTGCCATGCTCGTTGCTGCCGGTGAAGCGAGTCGCCAGGGCGTTGACCGAGCGGCGTCGGGCATCGACGGCGGAGCGCGAATCGATCTTGTGCGCGAGTCCGAGCAGCACGCCCTCGCGCAGCGCCCAGGTGCATGCGACCAGCTCCGGCGCGCCGGATTTCTTGAGGATGAAGTTCACCAAGGCGGCCGCGGCGGGCATCAGGTCGACACGCTTGGCGTCCATCCCGGGGAGATCGACGCGCAGCGCAGCGTTGGCCTCGACCAGGTCGCGCGACAGATCGGCAATCTCGCCGGCGGACGCGCTCGCGCCATGCAGTCGGCCGAGTTCCTCGCCGCGCGACGATCGGGCCATCGCGACCAGCGTGTTAATCGTGCCCGAGGTTCCGATCGCGCGAACCACGCCTGCGCGGTGCGCCTTGCGCATCAAAGGACCGATGACGCGTTCGAGATGCGCGTCAAGTTTGCTTAACTGATCGCGCGTCGGCGGATCGTCGAGGAGAAATCTCTCTGCCAGCCGCGCGGCGCCGAGCTTCACACTGCGCATCCACAGCGGCTTGCCGTCGCGCACCAGCACCAACTCGACGCTGCCACCGCCGACATCGACCAGCAGATGCGGTCCGCCGTCGAGGCCGAGCGCATGACGCGCGGCCTGGAAGATCAGGCGTGCCTCGTCGAGGCCGGAGATTACTTCGACCGTCAGTCCCGTCTCGCGCTTGATGCGGCGAATGAATTCGGTGCGATTGCGCGCCTCGCGCACCGCGCTGGTCGCGACTGCGCGCAGTTTCTCGACCCGGCGCACTCGCAGCAGCCGTTTGAAGTTCGTCAGCGCGCGCACCGCGAGGTCCATCGATTCTGTCGTGAGGCGTCCGGTCGTGAACGAGCGCCGTCCCAGGCGCACCATCTCCTTGACGCGATCGACGACCTCGAGGTGACCCTCGCGGCTCACGTCCGCCACGATCATATGCACGGAGTTGGATCCGACATCGATCGCTCCCAGCCGCATGGATAGAAGGTAGCTGCCCACGCGCTCGATGTCATCCATATAGCCCCACATCCGCAACGGCGCGGCAAAAAATTCGCGCACTCTTCCGGCGACTATTAGATGCGATGCGCGTTACGCCGCGATGAACGCCGAGTGTCGAATTTGTTTTCGCGGTATCCTCGGAGACCAGTCAGGCTTAATCTGAAATCAGCACGCCGCACGGACGCATCGCTTGGCAGTCGCAGCTTCATCCCCGATTGGAACTGACTTTCCCGAGTACGGATCCTCGAGCCACAAATGGCTGATCGCGCTGGCCGTGATGCTCGGCACGACTCTCGAAGTGCTCGACACGTCGATCGTCAATGTCGCGCTGCCGCACATGCAGGGCAGCTTTTCCGCCAGCGTCGACGAGATCGCATGGGT
>PMOH01000062.1 GCA_003161515.1 Deltaproteobacteria bacterium | reverse complement strand
CGAAACCTGGAGGCCGAGGTCGATGCGGGACGTTTTCGCCACGATCTTTTCTACCGCCTCAATGTGATCTCGTTCACGCTTCCGCCGCTGAGAGAACGGACGCAGGACATCCTTCCGTTTGCGGATTGGATGCTGAAAAAATTGTCGATCGAATCCGGTCGTCCGGAGTTCCGCCTTTCGCCAGATGCGGTCGCTGCGTTGGTCAGCTACCGATGGCCCGGCAATATCCGCGAGCTGCACAATGCTTTGAAACGCGCGGCGATCCTCGCCCGCAGCGAAATGATTGCGTTTGATGACTTGCCGGACTCGATCAGTCATCCGGTTTCAACTGCGCGCGTTCGTGGTGCCTACGGAATAAGGCTGAAAGACTTCGAGCGCGAACATATCTTACGCGTGCTGGCCAGCAGCTCGACCCTGGCGCAAGCGGCGGCCGCCCTCGGCATCAATGTGACAACGCTGTGGCGCAAACGCCGACACTACGGAATCGGTTGAATTCGTCTGAATCCGCGCTTAGTAAGCCCGTGCCCTGCGAAACACAATAGGTAAAATTGTACCAAAGCGTAATTAGACGCATTGACATCCGCATCTGGTCGTCCTAATACCAAACTATTGGTGTGAAATTTTCACGCCGAAAAGCTTTCATGGACGAGGTAAAAAACGTTTCAGGACACTGACGGAGGTTCGAATGCTTGGGACATTGGGGATTCGCGGCAAAACGTTAGTCGTCGCGGGCATCGCATTGATTGCCCTCGTGGCTATGACCATGCCTGGGGAGGCAGGGGTCAAGCCGGGCGACTTCATCACTCCGGAGAACTCGGCGCAGGTGAAAGATCTCGTTTCACCGGGTGTCTTCTACAAAGTGCAGCACGGGATGACGATGAAAATTGTCCCGACGGCACGCGTCGACTGGCCGCCTCCGTACAAGGACGCGACTGAAAAGTATTCATCGCAGGTGCAGCTCTCGAAGGATCATCGCACCGTTGTCGGCTATGTCGCCGGGCAGCCGTTTCCTCTGATCGACGCGAACGATCCTGACGTCGCGACCAAGGTCGTGTGGAACAACGTGTTCCGCCCGATCCAGTCGGACGACTACGATCTTCGCTATTTCGATTGCGACACGGTTTACACCGGATACAACAAACCGTTCTTTGAAATCGCATACGGACAGCTCGGCCACTACGCCGGTTACGACCTCGTTGGACGCACCGAAGTCGAGCCGCTGCCGACCGATCCCGATTTCAAGAAGACCAATCGCCTGTGGCTGTTCCTGCTCGGCCCCCAACTCGCGCCGCAGGACGCTCGCGGCACCGCCCTGCTCCGCTATCGTTATGCCGATCCGAAGCATGGCGACGATACCTGGACCTGGCAGACCGGCTCGCGCCGACTTCGCCGTCTGAACGAGGCGATCAACTCGAGCGCGACCGGCGCGCAGACCTGGGATCCCGATCACTATTCGGGTTTCAATCCCAAGACCGAACAGTACGACTACAAATTCCTGGGCGAGAAAGAGATGCTCGCGACGGTTGACGCCGAGCATTCACCGGAAGTGCGATGCGCGACGGACGGCGGCGCCAGCGCGTGCCCCGAGCGATGGCAGATGCGCCACATGTATATCGTGACGGCGGAGCCGCGCCGCATTATGGGCGGTGAGGGTGCCGCGTCGGCGATCGATTCCAAGACCGTCATCTACATGGATTCAGAAATGTGGTTCGAGCCGTACATTGACACGTACGATCGTCGCGGCGAACTGTTCCGCAATCACATCTACTGGCTGGCATATCGCGATCGGCCGGTTCCTGACGCGAAGGTCGCTATCTATCCGTTCAAGCGCGAATTCGTCGTCGGCGCCGCTTCGACTGACGTGCAGAGCACCGAGGCCACCATGTGCTACCTGCCCGGCATCGAGACGCCCGAGAAGGAATGCTGGTACATCAACATGGGCGCAGTGGACCGCGCATTCTTCACCACGGAAGCGATGGTGAAGATGTCCGAAGTCGGACACATGTAGCCTGAGCGATCCTGATTGCAAAAACGCCGGCAGGAGCGTCCCGCTCCTGCCGGCGTTTTCTTTTTTCAGCGAATCCGCATCGCGAACGACGCGCGCGTCAATTTCCTTAGTGTCGCAGGTCAGGGAATTGATGGCTGAAAAGGTCTAGCGCAACAACAAGTACACGGCGCCGCCTACCAGCACCAGCACGCCCGGATTAACGTGGCGCCACAGCAATATCGCGAACACCACCACTCCGATCGCAAGCGTCTGCACATTGATGATCGAAAGCCTCGCGATCGCGTACGTCCCCGAGGTCATCAAACCGATCGCCACCGGCGCCAACCCGCGCTGAATCGACGTGCGCCACGGCCATCCGCCCAGATGCACCCACCATCGATTGACGAACAGCGTGATGATGCAGTCGGGGAGAAAAAATCCGATTCCAACCACGACCATCCCGGCCCATCCCGCAAGTTTGTAGCCGATCACCAGCACCATCAGCATGTTCGGCCCGGGCGCAACCTGCCCGAGGCTGTAGATGTTCCGGAACTGCGCATCCGTCAGCCAGTGAAACGTATGCACAGTCATGTGTTGCATCTCGGGCAACACCGCAGTGCCGCCGCCGACCGCCAGCACCGACAACAGCGAGAAAACCAGGAACAGATGTATCAATCGTGTCATGCCAATCTGTTTCTCAACTTAGTGCCTGAACAGATGGTGCCGTTCGCCGCGATGAAACGGCAGATGCTCGTCTTCCGCGCGTGGTTTTGAAATGTGCGGTCGATACAGCCAGACCGATATCGGCCCCATTCCCAGTAGCACCGCGAACAGCGGCAACTTCAGAAAACTGACTGCGAGAAACGTCAATGCGATTATCGCGATGTCTGGAAGTTGTCGAAATTGCCGACGCCCTATCTGCAGCGTCACCGCCGACAGCAGGCCGACTGCCGCAGCCGCGATCCCCAGCAGGAACCGCTTCACGTCGGGGTTGTCGTGATTCGATTGATACAGTATCCCGAGCACCATCACGACGATCGAACCCGGCAGCAGCATCCCGATGACCGACACCGCCGCGCCCGCAAGCCCGCGCAGATTATCGCCCATGATGATCGCCATGTTGACGGCGTTGAGCCCCGGCAGCGTCTCGCTGATCTCCATCGCCCCGAGAAAGCCTTCATCGTCGAGCCATCCCTCTTCGCGCACCAGGTACTCGCGCAGATAGGCGACCGCGCCGCCGCCGAAGCTCAGTCCTCCCGCCAGCAGGAAGATCCTGAACAGCGTCAGCAGGCTCGGATGAAGATCGGGCTCATTCCTGGTGTTTGAGACTGGCGTTTCCGTATCCGTAGATAAGGGCGGTTTTGGTTGTTCCACGCTGCACCCAGTCTGTGGCCCGCGATTGCAGGTCCGTGTAAAAGAGCTCGGATAGTTCTCGCTGCTTGCGACGCACCGATTCAGGACTGTCGAATTTCAACTGATAGGCGAACTCCGCGACGATCGGCGCGTTGGTCGTGCGCACACGCCATACTGCCAGCGTCGCCTTCGCTTCGAGCTTGTGCCCGAAGTCGAGCATCCCGAGATCGACCAGGTATTCCTGGATCGAGACGCCGTGGACGACGCTCAGCGCCGCCTTCGGATTCGCGTCGATATGCTTGAGCGCGGGAAACGCATCAGCAGTCGTCTCGAAACGTTGCGTCAGTATGATGTTGGGCGTGTCGAGCTCGCAATTGTGCGAATACACCAGCCGCATCCCGAGCGTGCCGTCTTTAGGCAGGAGGATTTCCTCCTTGAACTTCATCGTGTACGCGCACGGCAGCAACGGACGGGGATCGACCGCCAGCGCCACGTTCTTGTCCGGATGCCGAAATTTGATCACCAGCTCGTGCCGCGGGTCGAGCACGCCGTGATGATAGAAGGTGCGTTTTCTCAGGATGAAGCCGTGGTTGTAAAGCTTGAAGTGCGGCGTGTCGTAGAAGACCACTTCGCGCTGATGCGCCTTGATCGCTTCGTCCATCTTGCCGAGCTTGATGCCAATCGACTTGGCCGCGTGATGCGCGAGTTTCCAGAATTTGTGGAACGCCTTCTCGTCGGGAAACCGGTCAGGCTTCAGCAGCAGCTTGTACTCACGGAACTGAATCTGATCCGACGGTACGATCGGTTCGTAAAGCTTTGAACTTTCGGCGTGCGTGCTCATCGGCAAGGTTCGTCGGGCTGATATTACCGATTTGCTGGCGGGTCCGAAACTGTTATTCAATCGCTAATGACTACTTTAGCTGAGCGTATTGCCGCTGCAATTCCACGCGGCGTCAGCGTGCCGATTCCTGTCCTCGCACATCATGCGTCGGGCGCCGAAATCTGGGACGCCGACGGCCGCCGCTACATCGACTTCGGCGGCGGTATCTCGGTGCTGAACGTCGGCCATCGCCATCCGCACGTGATGGCCGCGGTGAATGCTCAGCTCGACGCCTTCACGCATACCTGCTTCGGCGTGACGCCGTACGAATCGTACATCAAGCTCGCCGAGCGGATGAATCAGCTGGCTCCGATCGCCGCGCCCACCAAAACGATCTTTCTCACCACCGGCGCCGAGGCGGTCGAGAACGCCGTCAAGATTGCGCGTCACGCGACCGGCCGCTCGGCGATCATTTCATTCACCGGCGGATTTCACGGACGCACGATGATGGCGCTCGCGCTCACCGGCAAAATAAATCCCTACAAAGCCGGCTTCGGGCCGTTTCCCGCCGATACCTTCCACGCGCCGTTCCCCGACGCATATCGCGGCGGCAGCACCGAGAAGAGCCTCGCCGCGATCGAGTCGATGTTCAAAGCGTCGGTCGAGCCGTCGCGCGTCGCCGCGATTATCATCGAGCCGGTGCAAGGGGAGGGCGGCTTCAACGTCGCGCCGTTCGAGTTTCTACGCGAGCTGCGCGCGCTATGCGATCGCCACGGCATCTTGTTCATCGCCGATGAGATCCAAACCGGCTTCGGGCGAACCGGCCGGATGTTCGCGATTGAACACACCGGCATCGAGCCTGACCTAATCACGATCGCCAAGAGCCTCGCCGGTGGATTGCCGCTCTCTGGCGTGATCGGCCGCGCCGCAATCATGGACACGGTTGCGCCCGGCGGCCTCGGCGGCACCTTCGCCGGCAGTCCGGTGTCATGCGCCGCAGCGCTCGCCGTCCTCGACGTATTCCGCGACGAGCACGTCCTTGCGCGCGCCGAAAAGCAGGGCATCATGGTCCGTGCGCGTCTCGAGGTGTTGCGCGAACGATTCCCCGTCATCGGCGACGTGCGCGGCCTCGGCGCGATGCTCGCGATCGAACTCGTGCGCAACCGCGCAACCAGAGAGCCTGCCCCCGAACTCGCAAGCCGTCTCGCGAAAATTGCATCCGAGCGCGGACTGATCCTGCTGACCGCCGGAATCCACTCCAACGTCATCCGAATCCTCGCGCCGCTGACCGCGTCCCCCGAATTGATGGACGAGGGCATCACGATCCTGGATCAGTCGCTGGCCGATCTCGGCTAAGACTTGCGCTGGCACTGCACGACCAATTCGTATGAAATATGGCCTTATGAGGCTCCCCGACGTCATCGGAATCGGGCCCCCGCGCACCGGCTCGACCTGGCTTTACAACGCGCTGCGTGACTCCGTGGACATGCCCTACGGGGCCAAGGATACGCACTTCCTGGACTACTTCGACCAAAAGGAAATCGGTTGGTACGCGGATCACTTTCGCTACGCGACCGGAAAACGAAAAATCATGGAGATATGTCCCGGCGCGTTTTTCAAACCCCGCGCCCGCGAGCTCATCAAGACTCATATTCCACACTGCAAAATCGTCGCAACCATGCGCGATCCCGTTGACCGCATCTATTCCGTGTACAAGCTCCTGCGCCGCTACGGATGGGTGCGCAGCGGAACCTTCGACGAGATCCTGAATACATGGCCGAATCTGGGCGCGGGCAATCGCTACGCGGAGCATCTGAAGGCCTGGTTCGAAAGCTTCGGCCGCGAAAACGTTCTCGTCACCATATACGATGAGTTGCGCGCTGATCCGCAGATTTATGTGAATCGGGTCTGCGATTTTATCGGCATCGATCGCGTCGCGCTCGCGCCTCACTCCGACCTCGCCAGCGATGTGAACTCCTTTGCTCGTGCGCCCAAAAATCGCCGGCTCGCCCGCCGCGCAACCGCAGTGATCAATTGGCTCAACGGCCATCAGGCCTATCATGTGTTCAACGCGCTCGAGCGCGCAGGCGTCTGGGAATTCTGCCAGGGCCGTGGCGAGATATATCCGCGCCTTACCCCTGAGCAGGAGAAGCGTCTGCGTGAACGCTTCCTTCCTGAAGTCGAAGCGCTCGAGAAACTGCTCAGCATCGATCTTTCGTCATGGAAAGGGCCCCGCGCCGATCGCGGGCTTCCGAGGGATAGCCGGCCGTCGCGGCTGGCCCTGGGATGAGCGCGGCAGTGAAGTACCGCTTGCCGGAGTTTTTGGGCGTTGGTCCTGGCCGCTCGGGCACCACCTGGTTGCATCGCGTGCTCGAGGGCCACGTCGATCTGCCTTATGGCGTCAAAGAGGTGCTCTATTTCACCCTTTTCTATGACAAGGGCATCGACTGGTACGCCCGCCATTTTCGCTACGCGACCGGCGAACGTAAGGTCGCCGAGATTTGTCCCTACTTCTTCAGTCCCGAAGCTCGCGCCCGCATCAAGACCGACCTTCCGAACTGCAAGATCATCATTACGCTGCGCGAGCCGGTCGATCGAATCTACTCAGTGTACAAGACCAGGCGCCACTACGGATGGCTGCGCGGCGGAACGCTCGAGGAGGTTCTCAAAGTGCGGCCTCAGCTCGGCGGAGGCTACAACTACGCGTTCCATCTCAAAGCATGGTTCGACCTGTTCGGCCGTGAGAATGTGCTGGTCACGCTCTATGATGAATTGCGCAAGCAGCCACAGTCGTATCTGGATCGGGTGACTGATTTCACCGGCGTCGAGCGGATATCCCTCTCCGAGCGGCCTGAAATCGAGAGTGACGTGCACTCGTTTGCACGCGCGCCAAAGAGCGCCAAGCTCGCGCGCAACGCCAGGCGCCTGATGTATTGGTTGCAGGGCCATCAGGCATACAGTGTGAGCGACCTGTTCGAGCGGGCGGGCATCTGGGATTTCTGCTACGGACGTGGCGAGCTATATCCGCGTCTCACCCCGGAGCAGGAAGCGCGTTTGCGTGAACGCTTTCTGCCTGAAGTCGAAGCGCTGGAAGAACTGCTCACGATCGATTTGTCCGCGTGGAAGAAACCGCGCGCGCCGCGCGTCATCGAAAATTCCCTGCACGCCGATTGAAGCAAATAGTCAATCGATGAGCACAACTGTCAACCCTCGACTGCCCGAAATTATCGGCGCTGGTCCCGGCCGCACCGGCACCACCTGGCTGCATCGCGTGCTTGAGGGCCGCGTCGATCTGCCGTACGGCGTCAAGGAAACGCAGTTCTTCAACACCTTCTACGACAAGGGCATCGACTGGTACGCGCGGCACTTTCGCTACGCCACCGGCGAGCGCAAGATCGCTGAAATCTGCCCGTACTTTTTCCATCCGCTCGCGCCCGCCCGGATTAAGGCCCACATTCCGAATTGCCGCATCATCACCACCTTGCGCGATCCGGTCGACCATTCGTTTTCGGCGTACAAGCTGGTCGTTCACTTCGCATGGGCGCGCGGCACGTTCGACGAGGTCCTGAAATCGCGGCCCAACCTGGGCAGCGGCAATCGTTACGCGTCGCATCTCAAGACCTGGTTCGATCTGTTCGGCCGCGAGAACGTGCTGGTCACGATGTACGATGAATTGCGCGCGCAGCCGCAGTCGTACCTGGATCGCGTGACCGATTTCATGGGCGTCGATCGCATCGCACTTTCCGCGCGCCCAGAAGTCGGCGACGATGTCCACTCGTTTGCGCGCGCCCCCCGCAGCTACAGGCTGGCCCGCAGCGCGAGGAAGATGATGTACCGCCTGCAAGCTCATCAAGCTTACGGTGCGGTCAACCTGCTCGAGCGGGCGGGTGTGTGGGACTTCTGTTACGGCCGCGGTGAACCGTTCGGCCGTCTCTCAGACGAACAGGAACAGCGCTTGCGCGAGCGCTATCTGCCGGAGGTCGAGCAGCTCGAAGAGTTGCTCCGGATCGATCTCTCGGCATGGAAGAAGCCGCAAGTGCGGCGTGCAACGGTAGCGTAAAAATCGATGGCCACTTCTTCCAATAGCGCACGCGATCTGCGTCTTCCCGACTTCATCGGTGTCGGCCCCGGCCGCACCGGCACGACCTGGCTGCATGAAGTGCTCAAGGGTCGCGTCAATCTGCCGGCCGGAATCAAAGAGACCGACTTCTTCACCACCAACTACAACAAGGGCATCGAGTGGTACGCGCATCATTTCCGCGACGCCGACCGCTCGCGCCAGACTGGTGAGGTCAATCCGTATTTCGGCTTTCCTGAAGCCGCCGAGCGGATTGCGCTGCACATCCCGCGCTGCAAGATCATTTGCTCGTTTCGCAATCCGGTTGAGCGCATCTACTCGGCCTACAAACTCTGGCGTCACTACACCCTGACCAACGATCCGCTGGATGTGTTCCTCGTAAAAGTTCCGCAAGTGATCGAAGTGAGCCGTTATGCGACGCATCTGCCCGACTACCGCACGCGTTTCGGCGACGACCGGGTGCTGGTGCTGCTCAACGACGATCTGCGGACCGATCCGCAGGCGTACCTCGACCGCGTTTGTGATTTCATCGGCATCGAGCGTTATCCCGTGCCCGCTGCTGCGGCCGAAGGCGAGTTGATCAACTCGATTAACGACTTGCCCCGGTTTCCGCGCGTCGCCCGCAAGGCGCGCCACTTCATGCACTGGCTCGAAGACAAACAAGCTTACGGCACGACCAACTTTCTCGAACAGGCGGGTGCGTGGAAGCTGGTCTTCGGCGGCGGCCCGAAATTTCCGCCGCTCGATCCGGCAATCGAAGCGCGTCTGCATGAACTCATGCGCCCCGAAACCGACGCGCTCGAGAAAATGATCGGACGCGACCTCTCCGCATGGAAGAGTCCTCGCGGCAGGAGCAGTACCACCGTCACCCGCGCAGCTTCGCTCCAGGAAAGTTAGCGTCGCGATGGCAAAGGTGTCCGTAATAATCCCTGTCTATAACGGCGCCGCCACCATTGGCCGCGCACTGGCGAGTGTGTTCGCGCAAACCTTCACCGACTACGAAATTGTGGTGGTCAACGACGGCTCGACCGACGACACCGCGTCGGTACTGGCGGGCTACGGCGATAGAATCCGCACAATCCGTTTGTCCAACAGCGGGCCTTCCGCGGCACGCAACGCCGGGGTAAGCGCGTCGAGCGGCGAGTACCTGGCATTTCTCGACGATGACGACGAGTGGATGACGCAAAAGTTGGAGTTAAGTATTCCGATTCTCGACCGCGAGGCCGATTGCGTCCTGGTGTACACCCGCGGCTTCAAACTCGATCAGTGCGGGCGAAGGGCCGGGACTCTGGATGGACAAACCGAAGGCTCCGAATCGCCGACGATGAAGCAACTGCTCGAGCGGCCGTGGAATGTCGTGCCAAGCCAGTTCGTGGTGCGCCGGCGAGCTTTCGAACAGCGCGGCGGCTTCCCCGAGCGTTTGTCGGC
>PMOH01000344.1 GCA_003161515.1 Deltaproteobacteria bacterium | reverse complement strand
CGCGGAGGTGGGGTATGCGGATACTCGGGGTGGATCCCGGGAGTGCGGTATGCGGTTACGGCCTCGTCGAAGGACCGGGCGCGCGGTACGTGACCGCCGGCACGATTCGATGCGCGTCGCTCGCGCCAGGCCCGATGCGGCTGCGGCGCATCCACGAAAATCTTCTCTCGATCATCGACGAGTTCTCGCCGGCGGCACTGAGTCTCGAGCGTCACTTCGTCGCGACCAATGTGCAGAGCGCATTTCGCCTCGGCGAGGCGCGCGCGATGGCGATGCTCGCGGCGGCGGAACGCGGTCTTTCGATGTACGAATATCCGCCCAACGAAGTTAAGCTCTGCGTCGCCGGCCATGGGCATGCCGACAAGGCGCAGGTGAAATACATGGTGCGCAAGATGCTGAAGCTCGACCCGGCGATCGAGCTCGCCGACGACGCGGCCGACGCGCTCGCGATTGCGCTGTGCCATCTCGGCCGCGGCCGCATGCCCAATCTGGTCGAGGCGATCGAGCGTATCCGTCCGCCAGCGGCGCGTCGCAGCAAGCCGAAGATGGTGCCGCTATGATTGCGACACTGTCAGGCGCGCTCGCGGTTCGTGACGCTGGACGCATCGTGATCGAAACCGGCGGCGTCGGCTACGAAGTGCTGATTCCGCTGAGCACCTACTACCGATTGCCGCAAATCGGCGAGCGCGTCGCGCTCATGATCCGGCAGGTCGTGCGCGAGGACGCGCTCCTGCTCTACGGATTTTCGAGCGCGACGGAGAAGCGCGCTTTCGACCTGCTGATGAGCGTGCAGCACGTCGGGCCGAAGCTCGCGCTTGCTATCCTCTCGGTGCTCGCACCGGAGGAACTCGTCACGGCAATCGGCAGCGGCGATATCGAGCGAATCGACGCGGTGCCGGGTGTGGGTCCCAAGGTCGCCGAGCGCGTCGTGCGCGAACTGCGCGACAAAATCGCCGACTTGAAGATGTCGGCGCCGTCCACCAGCGCGTCCAACGGCAATATTCGGCCTGCGCCTGACGGCAATGGACGGCCGGCAGGTCCCTCGGATGAAGCAATTTCCGCGCTGGTGAATCTCGGCATGAAACCGATTGAGGCGAAGCGTACAGTTGACGCGGTCATAGCCGCGGATGCGGGCGTAGCACAGAATCCTGAAATAATAATTCGCAAGTCGTTGGCGGTGCTGCTTGGCGAAAAGTAAAGCCACCGAAAATATGGGCGCAGCGACTCCTGACGCTGAAAAACGGCTCACTGCGCGCGCCGGTCACGAGGACGATCGGCGAATCGACCTCGCGTTGCGCCCGCGCGCGATCGCAGAGTTCATCGGCCAGGAGCGCACCAAGAAAATTCTCGGCATGTCGATCGATGCCGCGCGCGGACGCGCCGAAGTGCTCGATCACGTGCTGTTCGCGGGACCGCCCGGCCTCGGCAAGACCTCGCTCGCGCATATCATCGCGCGCGAGCTCGGAGTCAACGTCCACGTAACCTCGGGTCCTGCGATCGAGCGCGCCGCCGACCTCGCCGCAATCGTGAACAATCTCGAAGAGCACGACGTGCTGTTCATCGACGAGATTCATCGCTTGCAGCGGGTGGTGGAAGAGCGGCTTTACTCTGCGATGGAGGATTTCGAGTTCCACATTGTGGTGGGCGAGGGGATGGGCGCGCGCACGATGAAGCTGTCGGTCAATCCGTTCACGCTGGTCGGTGCGACCACGCGATCCGGCTTGCTCAGTTCGCCGCTGCGGGACAGGTTCGGCCAGCATTTCCATCTCGACTTCTACAATCACGATGAACTCGGCGAGATCGTGCGGCGCTCCGCGGCGTTGCTGAATGTGTCGATCGACGAAGCTGGTGCACACGAACTTGCGTCGCGGTCGCGCGGGACGCCGCGAATCGCCAACCGGCTGTTGCGCCGCGTGCGCGACTTCGCGCAGGTCAATGAAGCGCCGGTGGTCACGCGAGAGATCGCGCTGGCCGCTCTGGAGCTGCTCGAAATCGACACGGCCGGCTTCGACAAGATGGATCGCGCGATTCTCGGCGCGATCATCGACAAGTTCGACGGCGGACCGGTCGGGGTCGAGAGCCTCGCGGCCGCGGTTGGCGAGGAGTCCGACACGATCGAGGAAGTTTACGAGCCGTACTTGCTGCAGGAAGGATTCCTCGCGCGCACCTCGCGCGGCCGCGTCGCCACCCAGCGCGCCTACACGCATCTCGGCCGCATCCGCCGCGGCACTTTGCTTTAGCGACTATGGCCAAGATTTATATTTTGCAGCATCACCCGGTCGAGAATCTCGGCACTATCGCCGACGCGCTCGAAGGGGCTGCGCTCGCATGGCAGTACGTGCGTGTGAATGAAGGGCAGCCGGTGCCGGCGAATATGAAAGGGGCGGGCGGTCTAATCGTGATGGGCGGCCCGATGGGGGTTTATCAGACGGATCGCTATCCGTGGCTACGCGACGAGATGCGGCTGATCGAGGACGCGATGAAATCGAATCTGCCGGTGCTGGGAGTATGCCTGGGTGCGCAGATTCTCGCGGCGGCGCTCGGCGCGAAGGTCGAACGCAATCCCAACGGCAAGGAAATCGGATGGCATCCGATCCACTTGAGCGATTCGGCCAAGGACGATCGCCTGATGCGCGATTTGCCGGCGACGATGACCCCATTTCACTGGCACGGCGATATCTTCGAATTGCCGGCGGGCGCGATCTCGCTGGCCTCGTCAGAGAAGACCCCATGCCAGGCATTTCGTCACGGCGACAAGACGTACGGACTCCAGTTTCACTTCGAGGTGACGCAAGACAGCGTCGCGGCGATGGCGGACGCATTCGCAAAAGATTTGGTCCGCGAAAATATTCCTGCCGATCGAATGATCGCGCAAGCCGCCGAGTTCCTCCCATCGCTCGAAAAGATCTCGGACACCGTCTTCGCGCGTTGGGCGTCCCCGATTCAAGGGATGTCCTGAGGAGGATCGGACTTTATTTTGTCCGGGATTCCATTTCGAGCAGCTTTCGCTTGCGCTCCAAGCCCCATCGATAGCCGCCGAGATGGCCTGACGCGCGGATCGCGCGATGACATGGGATGATAATCGATACGGGATTCGCGCCGTTGGCGGTGCCGACGGCGCGGATTGCGCGCGGGCGTCCGATGCGTCGTGCGATTTCGGAATACGAGCGCGTCTCGCCTGCGGGAATCGCGCGGAGTTGGTCCCATACTGCAAACTGAAAGGGCGTGCCGCGAATATCCATCGGTGGCGCCGGCATCTTCGAGCGCCCGGCGATGTATTCTGCGAGCGCATCGGCCCAAAGGCCGATGCGCGAATCATCGCGACGATTCGGGTCTGCGACCCGAATCGTCCCGCGGGGATAGTCGCCGCGCAGCTCGGCGATGAGTGTCCGATCTGCTTCGCCCATCGCGGCGAAGCAGATCCCGCGCGCGGTGCCTGCTACCAGCAGGCGCCCGAGCGCCGAATCGACGATCGCATACACGATTTCCGCGCCGTCGCCGCGCGGTCCGTACGACGAGATATTCATACTGTTACCTTTTGCCCGAATCATGCATCTTATTGAGGTCGGCGGGTGCGTCCCTCTGGAACATATAACCCCGTGAATCGGTTAATGTGATATGAAGCCAAATCTGAAAACGCTCGCAGTTTCTGTTTCGATCGTCGTCATCCTGATCTTTGCGATTGCGCTCGCTGCGGAAGTCTCTGGTCCGCCGGCTACCGATTTGAAGCTGGCGCCTGATCTCTCTTTTTCGGATGACTCCAGCTCAAATTTTCCCATCGAGGGGAAAAATCTTAACGACGGTTCGGTCGCGAACGACCATGCGACCGTCATCTTCTTCGGCACCGCCAATTGTTGGAATACCGCGCGCGAGGCCGAGCGTTTGGTGCAGGTGTATCCACAATACAAAGACAAGATTCGTTTCGTCGTCGTCGATTTGCGAAATCCGTCGCTGGCGCAGCAGGCTTTGATTGGTCGCTACTATCATGGCTACATCCCGACGATCGCGGTGATCGATCGCGACGGCAAAGTGCTTTACGACCGCGCCGGCGAGACGGCGAGCGAGCGGGGCGATACGAGCGGTCTGCAGAAGCTGCTCGATTCCGCGCGCTAGGAAGGATTCGGGATTCTTCGCTTCGCTCTGAATGGCACAAAGAAAGGGACCCGAGAGCGAAAGTTGTCCTCGACGTTCCTCGATACTAACCCTTCGGTAGCTTCAGGACTCGTTCGCCGATGATGTTGTGTTGGATCTCGCTGGAGCCGGCCGCGATCGTCAGGCCGCGGGCGGCGAGCGTGCGATGCATCCAGCGGCCGCCTTCGATTGCGCCGAGGCTGCCGCCTTCGACGTTGGCGAACGCGCCGAGCATCTCGTCGGCGAACATCGCGACTCGAAGGTTCAGTTCGGTCGCGAACAGCTTGCCGAATGAACTTTCAGCGCCCGGCACTTTGCCCTTGAGCTGCGCCGACAGTGAGCGGTAGCGCGACAGCCTGAGGCATCGCGCCTCGACCGCGAACTGCGCGAGCTTCTGACGTATATAAGGATGCTTCCATGCGGGCGCGCCCTGGAAATCGACCTTCTTCGCGAGCTCGAGCAGCTCTCCGATCGTGCGCTCCACCGGATGCCGCGTGCCGCCGGAAACGCGCTCGTACATGAGCGTCGCGATCGACACCTGCCATCCCGCGTTCAGATCGCCGACCAGGTTTTCCTTGGGCACGCGCACGTTGTCGTAGAAGACCTCGTTGAAACCAGCATCGCCGGTGATCTGAACAAGAGGGCGCACCGTGATTCCGGGACTGTGCATATCGACGAGCAAATACGAAATGCCTTTATGCTTGGGCGCCGACGGGTCGGTACGCACGAGCAGCACCTGCCAGTCTGCGCGATGCGCCAAACTCGTCCACACTTTCTGGCCGTTGATTACGAAGGTGTCGCCGTCGAGCACCGCGCGCGTCTGCAGGCCCGCGAGGTCGGAGCCGGCGCCGGGTTCGGAATAACCCTGGCACCAGATTTCCTCGCCGGTCAGCATCTTGAGCAGGTAGCGCTTTTTCTGCTGCTCAGTGCCGAGGTGCATGATAGTCGGACCGATTCGATCGATCGCGAGCTGGTTGGCGCCGTAGAGCGGCAGTCCGAGGCGCAGCACTTCGTCCTGGTAGATAGCCTGATCGATCATGCTCGCGCCGCCACCGCCCCATTCCTTGGGCCAGTGCAGGGCGACGTAACCGGCCTTGTAGAGCCGGCGATGGTAGTCGAGGAGCTGAGACCAGCGTCCGTCGTCGCGCACGTCGAGCAGGCTTGCGGTCGAGCCGCCGAGGCCCTCGCCCTTGCGCCCGAAAGCTTCGGAGGAGTTCTTTTCGAGCCATCCCGCAATTTCAGCGCGAAATTCTTCTTGTTCAGGAGTGTACGTAAAATCCATCAGTTGCTCCGCTTGGCGGGTCGTCGGTCCTGCGGCCTCGTCTGTGTCCTAACTCTCATGCTAGATATCAGACGATGCGAAAACGGGAAACCAGAGAGAAAGTCTCTGTCGAGAGCGCCAAGACCAGTGCGCCTAAGAAGCCGCGCCCGCGTTCGTGGAAAGATTATTTCGGTGGCGCGCCGCCGCTACCTGCGGCCTTTCCAAAACGGATTCGCGACCGGCCGCCGGAGAAAGTCGATCCGCTCTGAGTGCATCGCCGAACTTCGATACTGGCATCAACACTCCTTTGCTATATGATAGCCGGATACTCTGAGCGATCCGGGACGCCGCTGGAAAAACGCGCGTTGCGGGTGCGCTCTATCATTTAAACACGAGGCGAATTGCGACTCCGATGGCATACGAGCACATCAAGATTCCCAGCAACGGCGAAAAGATTACCCTTGGCGCCAATCATACTCTGAACGTTCCCGACCGCCCGATCATTCCGTTTATCGAAGGCGATGGCACCGGCCCCGACATCTGGCGCGCGTCGCAGTACGTCTTCGACAACGCGGTCAAGAAAATTTACGGCGGCAAGCGGCAGATCGCGTGGATGGAAGTGTTCGCGGGCGAGAAGCCGTTCAACCAGTGGAAGAACTGGCTGCCGGACGAGACGGTCGAGGCGTTCCGCGAATTTCTGGTGGGCATCAAGGGTCCGCTGACGACGCCGATTGGTGGCGGTATCCGATCGCTCAACGTCGCGTTGCGCCAGATGCTCGACCTCTACGTATGCCTGCGGCCGGTGCGCTACTTCGCCGGCGTCCCGAGCCCGGTCAAGCATCCCGAAAAACTCGACGTCGTGATCTTCCGCGAGAACACCGAAGACATCTACGCGGGAATCGAATGGCCGGCGGAGTCGCCGGAGGCGAAGAAGGTTATCAAGTTTCTGCAGGACGAGATGGGCGTCAAGAAAATCCGCTTCCCCAATACGTCGGGCATCGGCATCAAGCCGATCTCGCGTGAAGGGACCGAGCGGCTGGTTCGCGCCGCGCTCGACTACGCGATTCGTCACAAGCGCAAGAGCGTGACCTTCGTGCACAAGGGCAACATCATGAAGTTCACGGAGGGCGCGTTCCGCGATTGGGGCTACGAGCTCGTGCGCCGCGAATACAAGGGCAAGGCGGTGGGATGGGACGATTGCAACGGCAAGCCGCCCGCCGGCGAGTTGCTGGTCAAGGATGCGATCGCGGACATCACGCTGCAGCAGGTGCTGACACGGCCCGACGAGTTCGACGTCGTCGCCACGATGAACCTCAACGGCGATTACATCTCGGACGCGCTCGCGGCGCAGGTCGGCGGCATCGGAATCGCTCCTGGAGCCAACATCAACTATCTGACCGGTCACGCGATCTTCGAGGCGACGCACGGCACTGCGCCGAAGTACGCCAATCAAGACAAAGTGAACCCGGGATCGGTAATCCTGTCGGGAGTGCTGATGTTCGAGCACATGGGATGGCAGGAAGTTGCCGACGGAATCATTCGCGGGCTCGAGAAAACGATCAGCAAGAAAGAAGTGACCTACGATTTCGAGCGGCTGATGACCGGCGCGAAGTTACTAAAGTGCTCGGAGTTCGGCAAAGCGATCGTCGACAATATGTAGTTCACCGCGCGGCGAGGATTGCGTCGGCGGCCCATATCCCGGTTTCGATTGCTGACTCGAAATGCGGGAGGCCCATGTAGTCGCCTGCGAGCAGCACGCGTTGCGATGACGGTCGTGATTTCCTGTATTCCGCCAAGTCGCGGCTGCGGCCTACCGGAGATTTGGGTAGCGCGTTGGGCCATCGCACGATTTGCGCGAAGCGCTTGGTCGCCGTCGCGCCGGGGAAGAATCGTTCGATATCCGGCAGTACTTTGGCGACGATCTCATCGTCCGACAGATCCATCATCGCGCCCGCTGCTTCGGGCTTGACGAACAGGTTGAGCATCTCGCCGTCCGGCACGCGCGCGAGATCCTTGGCCGATTCGAGAGTGGCCGACGCGATGAGTTGTCGGTCGGGACGCGGGATCAAAAAGCCCCACACGTTTTTCAGCGCCGGTTCATCGCGCCAATGGCGGCTGGTTGCGAGACCAATCTTGATCGTCGGCGCGTACTCGGTCGCCATCAGGCGGCGCTCGACCTCGTCACCGCTTCGGTAGAGTCGTGCCGCGATAGGAGCGGTCGCCGCGAGCACGACATGGTCGGCGCGCATCTGTTCGCCCGACAACTGCACGGTGACGCCGCCGTCCCGAACCTCGATCGACTGCACCGGTGATTCCAGTTTGACCTCGACCTTCGCCGCGAGCGCTTCGGGAAATGATCCCATGCCGCGGCTTAGGCTCATTTCCCGACCGCGGCCGTTGTCGGTTAGCGCGAGCGTCGCCAGCGTCGCCGCCCGCGACGTCTCTTCCATCACGCACAGCAGGCCGCCCGCGACGAGCGGCTCGACCAGGTAGTCGGTGGCGCGGCCCATCCGCGGTGCGCACCATCGCGCGGTGTCCTCGTCGTCGTAGTCCGCCCACGCGGCGTAGTTATCGACCGGCGGCCACTTCAGTTTTGTCGTATGCCAGATGAAGCGCGCGAGGTCGGGCAGGCTGACCAGTCCGGAGGTGAGCGCGTAGATTGGAAACATCGCGCCCGACGGCATCCGGCGGGGCCGTCCGTCCTTGACGATCGCCATCCACGGGCTGGTCGGCTTCAGTTCCGCTTCGAGACCCAACTCCTTCACCAGGCCAAGCGCGTTGCGATAGGTGCTGGTGATCAGCTGCGCGCCGCGCTCGATCATATAACCGTCTCGTGACTCGGTGCCGACTCTGCCGCCAACATGGCCGCTCGATTCGAGCACGGTCACATCGACACCCGCCTTGCGGAGCCGATATGCCGCCGCAAGTCCCGCCATCCCGGCGCCGACCACGACGACTTTCTTACTCGGCACGAAGTAAGTTTCCTGTCCCCGGTTACCCGTCAGTGCAGATTCGCCGATACCGGGCCGGCGCTCGGCGAGACGCCACTCGCGGGAGCGTTCGGACCGAGCGACCAGGTCTGAGTCGATTGGTCGAATGTTTCGGAGTAGTCGTTCTGCGCATTAACGTCACAGCTCGAAGCCGCCGCAGAGGTCCCGATAATATAGGATGCCGCCGTGCCGATCGAGCATTCGCCGCCAACCACCAGAGGTTCGAACAAAGGGTCATTCAGAAATGCTCCTATGACGCCGAAGCCTTGACCGCCGCGCGCCTGGTTGAGGCTGCCTGTCGCTGCGAATGCGCCGGTGGCAGTGGTGGCGGGGTTGAACAGGTCGGCGCTGGCGGTTGTGGTCTGCGTCAGCGATGTGCCTGCGACGCAGGTGGAAGGGAAGGTGCCGGCCTCGAAATCGATCCCGCCCGCTAGCAACGTTTGGTCCTCGAGAGCACCAGCAAGCAAAAGCACTGCGCTATGCGCCGCGCGCTTCGCGTTCATGTCATTGCTTACCGCAGTCCAAGTGTCGGTCGCGGGATTGTAAACCTCGCCGGTGTTATTGGTGGTGACCAGCAGGTCGCCGGCTGTGGCGCAGACGTTCGAAGCCGCAGTGATTCCGCCTGCTGCCAGAGCCGTCACAGCGCTCGAGGTCAGACCGCTGAGTAGAGTCAGGTTTGCAGTCAGGCTGAACGACTCCCGCGCCGTGTTCATCGATCCCGCCGTGGTGAAGGTCTGGGTCGTGGGGTGGAAGATGAAGGCGAGGTTGGTCGATTGGTTCAGCGGTGAAACCAGGTCGCCGCCCGCGATCAGCACGCGGCCTTGATCCAACCCGCTGCCTGCGCCAATCAGCACCGCGGCATGATTGACCAGACCGCACGGCGAAGTCTGGCGGGCGCCACAGGTCGAGGGAACCGGCACCGTGGCCGCGACCGGGCTGAAAGTGTCCGAGACCGGGTCGTATATTTCGGCGGTGTTCTGCGCCACCTGGCCGGTCGGCGCGCCAGAGCCGGGGGGTGGCGGCGTCGTATCCGATTGGAAAGAACTGCCTGACGTACCGCCGACAATCAATATGCGGCCGTTGAGAAAGGTGGTGCCGTTGGTCTGATTGATAAGCGTCGCGGTGGCGCCCGCGCGCGCAGCGATCATCGAGCCGCAACTGCCGCTTCCGGCCGCAGTGAACGTCTGAGTCACAGGGTCGTAGAGTTCGGCGGTGTTCAGCGCCGTGCACTCGTACCCTTCGGTGCCGCCGAAGTTGGCCTCGAAGCATCGCTCGCCGCCAACCACCAGCACCTTGTTGTTCTCCAGCAGGACGGCCGCCGCAGCCTCGCGATCGGTATGCATCGATCCGACCGCGTCGAAGGCCGAGGTATTTTTGTTAAAGACCTGCGCGCCGCTGGTCGAATGGGTGCCGCTGGTGTGAGAAATGGGGTCGACCGGCGATCCGCCCGTATCCCCGCCAGCGATTAAGACATCGCCCGCCTGTGGACCGGGCGACGGGGTTGCTGACGGCGTGATGGTGGGAGCGATGGTGCCCGTCGGATGAATTATGCACGGTACGGTCGCGGTAGCCGTGGGCGCCGGCGTGATGCGGACCGTAGTTGACGGAGTGGCTGTCAAAGTAGGCGTCGCAGAGATCGTAGGCGTTGCGGTTATCGTGGCCGTCGCAGTGGCGGTCGGCGTTGCCGTGACGGTCGCCGTCGGTGTCGCGCCGACGATACCCTGTCCCGAGAGCTCGACGTGTTGCGGGCTCTTCCTCGCCGAGTCGGTGAACGTCAGGGCTTTCTTCTTCGTGATCTTCCCGGTAACGGTCGGATGGAACACGACCTCAACGTTGCATGAACTGCCTGCTGCCAGCGGGGCGCCGGAGCATCCGTCGGTTTGAATCGAGAAAGGAGGCGCAGCAACGATACTTGTAAATTCAATCGAAGCTGACTTCGAGTTGTTGCTGACCCTTATCGTCTGCGGCGCGCTCGTCAGGGGGACTATGACCTGGCCGAAGTCGTGCTTGTCGGGTTTGATTTTAAGCGTCCCAGCCGAATCCGAATGCTTCGCATCAGGAGCGGTCGCAAGATCTGCTGCGACGGCGACACTATACGTGACAAGCGCTGTCAGCAGGCTAAACAGCCCGACTAGTACCCAAACAGCACGACGAGCGGAACTGATTGTGAACGTAAAGACACCCCCCGCGCGCCCAAACTAGCTGATTTCGATGCTCCCGTCGAACCCGCTCGGATCCTCACTGCTCCCGCTTGACATATGCGTAACCATTGGGTTACATATTTTCTCGATGCCGATAGATGCGACCATTGGAGCGCTGGCCGATTCGACTCGCCGGGAATTGCTGCGACGCCTCGCCGACAAGCCGTGCCGGGCGGGCGAGTTGGCTGAGGGGTTTACGATCAGTCGTCCGGCGATTTGCAAGCACACGCGGATGCTCGGGCGCGCCGGTCTTATCAGGGCGAAGAAAGTAGGGCGGGAGCGAATCTACGAGCTCGCGCCGCGCGGTCGCCTCGCGGTTGAGGAGTTGATCAAAAAATTAGAAGAAGTAGGGGGGTTCTGGGACACCGCCCTGAACGCATTCAGGCGCTACGTGGAGGAAAACCGATGACGATTCGAAAATCGATTCGTGTGGAGCGCTCGCCGGAAGTCGTGTTCCGCGTCTTCACCGAAGAAATCGGCAAATGGTGGCCGCTGAAGGAAGGGTTTTCGTTCGGTGGTGAAAAGGCCAGGGACATTTTTATCGAAGGCCGCGGCGGCGGCCGGTTCTTCGAGCGATTTGCTGACGGCACTGAATTCGAAGTCGGGCGCATCACGGCATATCAGCCGCCGCACGTCGTAAAATTCACCTGGAAGGATCCCAGTTGGGAGGCACCGACCGAGGTCGAGGTCAAATTCGCAGCCGACGGCTCAGGCACTCGCATCGAGCTCGAGCATCGCGGATGGGAAGCGGGACCGGTCATGCAGAAGCAGGGCCAGGGCTATTCCGATGGATGGGGCATGATCCTGCAGCGGTTCACCGCGCGCGCGGACGCGGCCTGACGGGCAATAAGTCATCCTATGAAGGAGGTAGTGCTATGAAACCCTGGACCTGGTTGAGAATAGGTGCTGCGCTCCAAGGTCTCGGCGCCGTGCTTCATACGATCGCGTCGATGGACTCTCCCAGCCGCGGACCGGCCGAACAAGTGGTGTTTGCAGCGATGCAGTCCTTTCACTTCCAGATTGCGGGAGTGAATCGCAGCCACTGGGACTTCTATCAAGGCTATGAGTTATGCATAACAGTGGTGTTCGCAATTTTGGCGGTGTTGATCTGGCAGCTGAGTAACTTGAGCCGGGAAGAGCCGAGGCTCGCAGTGCCTTTGATCACTACTATCCTTGTAGCTGAGATCTTACTCAGCGCCATCGGATGGGAATATTTCTTCGCAGGCCCGGGAGGGATGTCCATCCTGATAGGCGCATGCCTGATAGCAGCGCTGCTTGGACTGAGAAAGAAAGAGCAGCCGGCATTCGCAAGCAGTCGTGCGGCAAAGGCTAGCTGACGATCGATTTGCTGATACTACTGCACGAGCGAGGCGAAGAATGAATCGGGATTGTTCGCTTCGCTCTGAATGACACAAGAGGTAGGAGTCGGACGCATTCCCGGAATTTAGAAGGGCTTGTCGCCGTTGATTGTTACGCGTTCCATCCGGCGGTTCGCGGTACGATTGTCCGCGACCACTCGATGCTGCGTGCATCGGTTGTCCCACATCGCAACTGAGTTAGGACGCCATCGGAAGCGGCAGCTGAAATCCGGCGTGGTGATGTGCCTGTAAAGAAAGCCGAGCAGCGCTTCACTCTCGGCCGGCTTCATTCCTTTGATCGACGAGGTGAACGTCGAGTTGACGAACAAACCTTTGCGACCGCTTTCCGGATGAGTACGAACTACCGGATGCTCCGCTGACATAACCTGCGGCGCCTGCCTGCCGCCGATGTGGTCAGTCTTGTAGTTGGTGCGCGAAAAGGTGCGGACGGTATCGTGAATCGCGACCAGGTCAGAGAGCATCCGCTGCATTTTGTCAGATAGAGCTTCGTAGGCCGCGTACATGCTTGCCCACATCGTGTCGCCGCCAAACTCCGGCGCGACGATGCATTTCAGCACCGAGCCTAGCGGCGGCTCGTCCATGAAAGTCACGTCACTATGCCAGGCCTCAGCCAGGTAGGGATGCTGCTCGTCGCTTTGCAGCACCACGAACTCCGGATGCCCCTGGTCCTTGAGCGGCTGCAGGTAGGGATGAACCTGAAGCGTGCCGAAGTGACGCCCGAACGCCTGGTGCTGGTCGCGGGTAATTTCCTGATCGCGAAAGAACAGCACCTGGTGCTCGACGAACGCCTCGCGCACCTCGCCCAGCGCGCCGTCTCCGAGTTCTCCCAGATGAACGCCGCTGACTTCAGCGCCCAACGCTCCCGCAATCGGACTTACCGATATGTGCGACCAGTTCTTCATCAAAATTTCTCCCCGCCCAGCATACAAAACCCCACTCGATCGCACCATCCGGGGATGACCAGAACCGTTGGCTGCTATCGTTGCGGAGAATAGACTCTCTCGTTGGAGAATTCATTCAATGCTGGTTCGAATATCAGCCGTGAAAATCGCTTCGATGCTCGCGGTAATGCTCGCGGTATCGGCGGCCGCCTTCGCCCAGGACATGAAGGGGATGGACATGAGCGGGCACGACATGTCGCAGATGTCGGCCGACGAGGCGATGGATCACGACATGCACATGGGTCACGGCGACATGAAAAATATGTCGCTGCACATGGCCTACACCGACCTGCGTCCCGGCAACGACGCCGACAAAGCGCGGGCCGCGGTGCTGGTCACCGATCTGCAGCATGCGCTCGCGAAGTACAAGGACTATCACGTCGCCGAGGCCGACGGATTCAAGCCGTTTCATCCTGAGTTCAAGCAACCGGTCGTACATTTCACCAGGAACTTGAACGGTCTCAAGGCGGTGTTCACTTTCGATCCGAATGAGCCGACGTCGCTGCTCTATCAACGCACGTCCGACGGCGGCTACAAGCTGATCGGCGCGATGTACACCGATCGCAAGGCCGCGACGGACGATCAGCTCAACGAACGAGTGCCGCTGAGCGTCGCGCGATGGCATCGGCATATCAATCTATGCTTTCCGGCTCGCGGCACCGACATCAAGTCGGCTGACTGGACGAAGTTCGGCTTCAACGGATCGATCGCAACCAAGGAAGCCTGCGACGCCGCGGGCGGCCGTTTCCTCCCGCAAGTGTTCGGCTGGATGGTTCACGTCTATCCCTGGGAGACCAACCCGCAACTCGTGTGGGCGCACTAACGCGTAGTGACGCCGTCGGTAGAACTGCTCGAAGTCCGGAAATCGTACGGCGGCTACAAGGCTGTTGACGGGATCTCGTTCTCGATTCC
>PMOH01000528.1 GCA_003161515.1 Deltaproteobacteria bacterium | reverse complement strand
ATCCGAAGTTGCCGGTGGTCGAGAGGATGCGCCGTTCGATCGCGGTGGCGGTCGAGTTCTTCGATCAACGGCGCGATTTTCTTCAGTTCTATGCGACCGAAGAGCCGCGGCTGGCCGAGGCGCGCAATCGGATTATCGAGGGCTCGCGGGAGCGCGGCTTCAATTTTTTCGCATCGTTAATCGAAGAAGGAATCCGCATCGGGGTCTTCACCCGCGTCGATCCGCGTCTCGCAACGCTGACGATCCAGGGCGCGATTCGCAACTGCCTCCTCTACTACGGACCCAGCCGGCCGGTTGCGGAAATCAGCCGCGAGCTCGGCAACCTGATCCTCCGATCGCTCGGCGCAGATCCGGCGCAGACCTTCAGGCCGGTGCATCCGCAATGATTCGAACCCTGGTGCGCCGGGTGATTCGGCTTGCGATCCTTGGCGCTGTTATCTTCGGATTTTATTTTTTTGGACGCGCATACCTGTGGCCGCCCGAGGATCGTTCGACGATCAAGGTCGTTGGCATGATCGAAGCGCCCGAGGTAAATATCACCAGCCGAATCGCCGGACGCATCAAGCAACTCGACCTGCTCGAGGGCGACCACGTCAAAAAGGGACAGGTCGTCGCGCTGATCGAGGATATCGATTTGAGAAATCAGCTCGCGAAGTCGAACGCAGATCTCGCTCATGCCCGCGCCGACCTGGCGCAGGCGCGGCGCGACCTCGCGCGAGATGAAACGCTCTCGAAAGCGAACGTGATTGCGACCAAGGTCCGCGACGACGCTATCACCAGCGTCCAGCAGGACGAGGCCAACGTGCTGAGCGCCGAGGCCAACGCGAAGCTCTATTCCGACCAGATCGTTGACACCGAGATTAAATCGCCGGTCGATGGCGTCATCGTCAGCAAGGCACTCGAGGTCGGCGAGTGGGTGACGCCGGGCGTGCCGATTCTCACCGTCGATGACCTCTCGACGATTTGGGCGCGGGTTGACGTCGAGGAGACCGACCTCGGCGCGCTTTACATCGGCAAGTCGGCGCAGGTCGAATTGCCGACGACGCCGCCGGAAATTTTCACCGGCCGCGTGATGGCGATCGGGCAGGAAGGCGAGTTTGCGACCGAGCGCGACGTGCGGCGCGGGCGCCAGGATATTCGCACCTTCTACGTCAAGGTTCAGGTGCTGCAGGCCGAAGGCGAACTCAAACCCGGGATGACCGCGGAAGTCACTTTTCCGCGCAACTATGGAACCCGACTCACCAGCAATACAAACCAAAGACCTGACTAAGCGCTTCGGCGCGTTCACCGCGGTCGACCAGGTCAACTTCGAGGTCCGTCGCGGCGAGGTCTTCGGACTGCTCGGCCCCAACGGCGCCGGCAAGACGACCATCGTGCGGATGCTCACCACGCTCATCGTCCCGAGCGGTGGCCATGCGTTCGTCGCCGGGTTCGACGTCGCGCGCTATCCGCGCCAGGTCCGCGAGAACATCGGCGTCATCCCGCAAGCGCTCACCTCGGACCTCGATCTCACCGGATGGGAGAACGTCGACATTTACGGCGAGTTCTTCGGCCTGTCACGCCGCGAACGCCGCGAACGCGGGCATCGCCTGCTCCACATGGTCGGTTTGACCGAGCGCGCCAACGATCTCGTCGCGACCTACTCCGGCGGGATGCGCCGTCGCCTCGAGATCGCGCGCGGGCTGATTCATTCGCCCGACGTGCTGTTCCTCGACGAGCCGACCATCGGACTCGACCCGCAGAGCCGCCGCGCGGTGTGGGATCTACTCGAGACGCTGCGCAAGGAAAGCGAGATCACTATCTCGCTCACGACGCATTACATGGACGAGGCCGAGTCGCTCTGCGATCGGATCGCGATCGTCGATGGCGGCAAGATAATCGCCCTCGACACGCCGGTCGGCCTCAAATCGATGGTGCCCGGTGCCGACCGGATCGATCTTGTCGTCGAAAAAAATCCCACTGCGATTGCCGAGATGCTGAAGCCGATGCCGTATCTGCGCGAAGTGAATCTCGACGGCGGCAACCGCCTCCAGCTTTCGTCTAACGACGGCGCGCGCGCGATTCCGAAAATTCTCGAAGCCATCGACGCCGCCGGCGACCACGTGACTTCGATCACCGTGCAGAAACTCTCGCTCGAAGACGTCTTCATTCATTTCACCGGACGCACGCTGCGCGACGAGCCGGCCAAGAAGGTCAGCCTGTTCGTCGGCGCCGGGATGCCGCAGCAGCGCTGAGGAGTTTCGCAATGTTCGGGCTGAAATTCCTCGCAATCATGCGCCGCGACCTCAAGAAGCTGTCTCGCAATCCGATCACGCTCGTCTCCGTCATCCTGATGCCGATTGTTTATCTCGTAATCATCGGCAACTCCTTCCAGGGCCAGCTCAAGCATCTGCCGATCGTAGTCGTCGAGCAGGATCATGGACTCTACGCGCGCCGAATCGTCGAACAGTTGCTCGCACTGCAGGCGGGACCGAAAACGGTGGACGTCACCTTCGAGAACGACCCCGGCAGCGCCGTGGACGAAGTGCGCGACGGACTCTACAAGGGCGTCGTCGTAATCCCGCCCGACTTCAGCCACGACGTCGCCGAAGGGCGCATCGCGCAAATCGGACTGTTCACCGACAACGTCGATAGCATCAGCTCGCAAACCCTCGAAGGCGTGCTCGACCAGGCCGCCGCCACCGTGCGAGTCGCGTTCGTGACCGCGCGCGAGCCCAAGCTCAACGACATCTCGCTGCGCCCCGGCTGGCTGTTCCCGTACGTGGACTACGATCGATCGCTCATCCCCGGCGTCATCGTGATGGCGATTTTCATGGGCTCGCTGATGTCCGGCGTGTTCAACTGGGTGATGGACAAATTCATGGGCGTCACCGAATGCTACCTCGTGACTCCGTTGTCGCGATGGGACATCGCCGGCGGCATCCTCGCCAGCGGCGTTACGGTGACCAGTATCGGCGGCATACTGGTCTTGTTCCTGGGGCTGATGATCACGCGCGGGAAAATCCTCGGCGGCCCGATGGCGCTGTTGATGCTGATCGGAATAATCGTCATCAGCTCGGCCGGCCTGCTCGCGATGACGTTCTCGATGCTCGGCCGCGCGGGCCATCCGCGCCTGGTCGGAACCTTCTCAGGATTTCTGAACGTGATCCTGTTCTTCCCCAGCGGCGCAATTTATCCGGTAGAGAGCTTCCCGCCGTGGCTGCGTGCCTTCGCCCACTTCAATCCCGAGACTCATTCAGTGAGCGCGATCAAACAAATCCTCTTCAAAGGCGCCGATTTCAGCGCAGTAAGCGGCGACATAGCATTCCTGCTGATCTTCATGGTCCTGATGCTGATCCTGGCCAGCGTCTCCTTCAAACGCACGCTGTAATACTGATTGCTATTTTTTGGTGTCATCCTGACGACCTGAGCAACGCGAGGGGAGGAAGGACCTCGGACAGCGGGGCGTAAGCACCGCCGGTTCCGGTTCTGAGTTGCTGCTTTCCACTGAAGATCATAAAAAGGAGCGCTGCGCGATTTTCAGAGACCGGAACCGGCTTCGCTTACGCGAAGCTGTCCGAGGTCCTTCCTCCCGTCGCTAACGCTCCCGTCGTCAGGATGACAACAATTTGCTCGCTGCTCGCTTCGGTCGGAGAACTACTTTCATCCACACCAGCGGCAGAACGACGCTCACCGCCCCAATGCTTCGACGATCACTCGCTGCAGTTCGGCTATCGACACTGGCTTCAACAGCGAGATGTTTGCGCCGGCGGCGTGGGCGGCGTTGTTCAGTTCGGGGGTGTTGTGGCCCGACATTACGATGATTGGGGTGGTCGCGGATTTTGCGCGGATGTGACGGATGATTTCGATGCCGCTGGTGTCGGGCAGGCTTAAATCCGTGATTACAAGATCGGGCGATTCGGCGTCGATCAACTGGATTGCTTCGTTCGCGTCGAATGCGGCGAGGCAAGTGTGGCCCGCGCGCTGGAGGAGCCTGACGTAGGCGTCCACCAGATCGCGTTCGTCGTCCACGATCAGAATCTTTGCTTGCGCAGCCATCGCCGGTTAGCGGCCCGACCGGCCGCTTTGCGCTGACGCGACTTGAGGCGGCGGGCGGTCATCGCGCGGGAGCGTCATGCGCTCTGATGACGCCTCGCTCATCGTCGGCAACGTTATCGCAAACGTAGTGCCTTTGCCCACTTCGGATTCGACCGCGATATTACCGCCGTGATCCTGAACGATGCGCTGACTCAGCCATAGACCGAGGCCCGTCCCTTTCGCCTTGGTCGTGAAAAACGGCTGAAACAACTTCGCGAGCACGTCGCGCGGGATTCCCGCGCCGTCATCCGAGATTGACAAACGAAGATATCCGGGGCGCCCCGGTGCCGCCGCTGTCTCGATTCGTATCAGGTGGGCGCCCGCGTCGCGCGCGTTCAAAATAAAATTGATCAGCACCTGCTCGATACCCGTCGGCTCAGCCATCAGCGGCGGCAGCGACCGATCCAGGCTGGTTTCGTAGCGCAGCATGACACCCTTGGGCTCGGCGCCGACTATCAGCATCGCCTCTTCGACCGCGACGTTCATATCCACCGTCTGGCGCGAGCCGGGCCGCTGCCGCGCGAGCGACAGCATGTTGTGCGAGATGCGGCTGGCGCGCTCGATATTCTTTTGCAGGACCAGCAGGTCGTCACGCGTCTGTGCGCTGAGGTCCTGGTCCGACGCGAGCATCAGCTCGATCCGTGACGCCATCACCGCCAGCGGATTATTCAGTTCGTGCGCGATCCCGGCCGCGACCGCCGCGAGCGCATCGACGGTCTCGTTGCGGCGCGCCTCGCGTTCCATCGCGCGCCGCTCGGTGATGTCCGCGATGAAAGCGATCACCAGCTTGCCGCGATGCGTATGCACGACGTTGAGGCTGATCTCGACCGGAAATTCGCTGCCGTCTTTTCGGCGTCCCGCAATCTCCATCCCACGGCCCATGGATCGCGATCTCGGCGCCGCAAAAAATGCGCTGCGATGCGCCTCGTGACGATAGTGGAACCGTTGCGGCACCAGGATTTCGATCGGCTGACCGACGAGCTCCATTTCGTGATAACCGAACATGTCCTGCCCGCGCGGATTGAGCTGGCGAATCATCCCGTTGCTGTCCGCCGAAACAATTCCTTCGACTGACGATTCGAAGTAGCCGCGCGCACGCACCAGCGCTTCCTCGCGCGCCGCCACCGAGATGCGAATCGTCTTCATGTAGCGGGCGGCGACCAGGTAGAGCAGCAGCGCATTCACGCATACGAACATCAGGCGGTTGAGGGTGTACGAATGCGCCGGCATGAGCGACAGCACCCGATCGGACATCGCAACCCAGATCAATCCGCCGAGCGCGTAGTAGAGCGCGATCCGCACCGGCCGGCTGCGATACATCGGCACGTGATTCAACGCGCCGTGCTCGGTCAGTTTGTGCGTGCCGTTTTCGTGCGCCATCAGACCGGTTACTTTAATCCTCCCGCGCGCGCCAAGGTAGCGGGGCCTGAAGAGGCGAATACACTTAATTTAATGTGAAACCCGCGGTGGGTTTCACGCTTCCTTCGACAGGGCTGAGCCCTGCACCCAGTAATAGGAAATCGCAAAATGGCGAGGACGCCCTTTTGCTCTCACTCAAATAAATCCGGTTCCCCTTCCCGCTCGGGAAGGGGTTAGGGGTTAGGTTCTTCGCGCGAATGCACGCTAGCGGGTGCTCAGGGCGAGTGCGTGGCGTGGTGGATGCGATTCATCACGCGTACTGGCGACGCTGGCCTCGCGGGTCTGTTTGCCGATCGCAGTTGCGATGAACGCGACATTGGAGATGGGGCCGTCGCCGTGACGCATCGGCAGTATCGTCATCGAGACTGCTATTTCAGTGCCGTCGCTGCGGACTTGCAGGGTCATGAACCGAGGCACGATTTCTCCGCCGAGCGCCCGCGCATGCATCCGCCGGATTTCATCGCGGCGTCCGGCAGGCATCAGTATTTCGTTGGTCAGTCCCACCAGCTCGAGGTCGGCGTAACCGTACATGCGGCGAGCCGCCACGTTGATCGCGGTGATCCTTCCCGACGTGTCCACGCTATAGACCGCATCCGGCAGCGAGTTGACGATCAACGCCATCAGCTCGTTAAAATCTTCGCGCCGCTTGCTCTCAATCGCCGCCGCGGTCACCGCCACCAGCTCGTCGAATCCGTCAGGCTTGAGCAGGTAGTGATACAGCCCGTGCTTGAACGCGTCGGCCATCACCTCTTCGCCGCCGTTGCCCGTGAGCATGATGACCCGGCTCCGCGGCCATCGGTCGCGCACGCGCTGGAGGATCGACAAGCCGTCGCTCCACCCCAGCCAGTAGTCGGTGATCACGATGTCGCAGCGGTCGTGCTTGAGGTGCTCGCTCAAACCGTTCGGATCGTCGGCGGCCACGATTTGCGCGCTCGGAAACGCGCGCCGCAGCCGAGCCTGGATAACCATCCGATCGGTAGGGTTGTCTTCCACCAGCAGCAAATGCATTCGAACAAATCCCTGGCGCCGCGGCCGCCTGACATACCGGAGCAAGCGTTATGCCGAGGCTGACGGAACTTGATCGCGATGAGAGACTCAAAGGAAGTTAAAGAATTGATGGAGGAAAGGCCGCGCGTGTCGCATGACCTCCAATCAAATGTTCCCCAACAGATCAACTGGCGTCCCGCAATGGGACACCAGCCGACCATCGACAGCTTTGTTCGAGATGAAAAAAGGAAGAACCGGGATTCTTCGCTTCGCTCTGAATGACACAACGACGGAATGAAGCTCTAGTGTCACACACCGCGCGTGATCCGTGGTGGGGTGCGTCGGCTGGCGTCGAGAAAGATCCGGGGTCCCTCGGCTTCGCTCGGGATGACTCAAGACGCAGGCGACAGGAAAAAGAACCTCAGAGCAAAAGGGCGTCCTCGCCATTTTGCGATTTCTTTTCACTGGGTGCAGGGGTCACCCCTGCCGAAGGAAGTGTGAAACCCACCGTGGGTT